>NZ_JBFBIR010000007.1:56856-196219 GCF_040685715.1 Kitasatospora sp. NPDC088264 | reverse complement strand
GTCCCGCTGGGCGCCGCTCCAGGGCCGTGTCCGTTCAGACGTCCGACGGCCCGCGGCGCCGGATCAGCGGCAGGTAGACCTCGTCCACGATCTGCGCCCGGCGGGGGTCAGGGGGTGCCGAGCCAGGCGGTCAGGGCGGTGCGGAGCTCGCCCTGACCGGGGTCGACGGCGCCCCAGGCGGCGTAGCCGTCCGGGCGGATCAGCAGGACGGTGTCGCGCAGCTTGCCGTGCGGGTCGGCCGGGGCGGCGGTGACCATGCGGTCCGCCCAGGGTTCGGCGGCGGCCAGTTCGTCGTTGCTGACCAGGACGAACTTCCCCTCGCGCAGCGCCTCGTAGAGCCGCTCGGGGGCGGCCGGGGCGCCCTCGACGGGCTTGCGCAGCGCCGTCAGCCGCAGGTCCGGGACGCGCTTGCCGACCTGCGGGTGGGCGTCCTTCGGGGCCGGGTAGGAGATGTCGATGCCGGAGACCATCCGGGCGCCGCGCTCGGTGACCGGGTCGAGGTGGCCGCCGAGCGTGGTGAGCGCCCCGCGCAGGGCGCGGGTGGGGGCGGACTCGGCGAGGGCGAGCCGGATCAGCGCGCCGGAGGTGCGCAGCACCGTCCGGCCGACCGGGTGCCGTTCGCCCTGGTAGGTGTCGAGCAGGGCGTCGGTGGCGTGGCCCTGGAGGGCGGCGGCGAGCTTCCAGGACAGGTTGGCGGCGTCCTGGAGGCCGGTGTTCATGCCCTGGCCGCCGGCCGGGGAGTGACAGTGCGCGGCGTCGCCGGCCAGGAAGACCCGGCCGGAGCGGTAGTTGGGGGCCTGGCGCTCGTCGCTGTGGAAGGTGGAGCTCCAGCGGACGTCGTGCAGGCCGTAGTCCTCGCCGAGGGTGGTCCGGGCGATGGCGGCGAGGCGCTCCGGCGAGGGGGTGGTGCCGTCAGGCTGCCGCTCCTTGCGGTCCCAGGCGATCAGCCGGTACCAGCCGTCGCCGAAGGGGGCGAGGAAGGAGAAGCCGGTCTCGTTGGCGCCGACGGTGATGGTGTCGGCGGGCTCGCGCTCCAGCCGGACGTCGGCGAGCATCACGGAGTCGACCACGGACTCGCCGGGGAACGGGATGCCGAGCAGGTCGCGCACGGTGGAGCGGACGCCGTCGGTGCCGACCGCGTACCGGGCGGTGAAGGCGTTCCCGTCGCGGGTCTCCAGGGTGATGCCCTCGGCGTCCTGGCGCAGGGCGGTGACCTCGGCGCCGCGCAGGATGGTCGCGCCGGCCTGCTCGGCGCGGTCCTGGAGCAGCCGTTCGACGTGGTACTGCGGCGTGATCAGGACGAACGGGAAGCGGGTGGGCAGCGAGCTCAGGTCGATGCCGAAGCGGTCGAACATCCTCAGGCCGGTGACCGGGCGGCCGGTGGCGATGAGGTCGTCAGCGAGGCCGCGGGCGTCCAGGAGCTCCAGAGTGCGGGCGTGCACGGCGAAGGCCCGGGTCAGGTTGGACTCGGCGCCGCGCTTCTCCAGGACGGTGACGCCGACCCCGGCCGCGGCGAGGTCGCCGGCCAGTAGCAGTCCGGTCGGTCCGGCACCGACGATCAGGATGTCGGTGGCGGTCGTCGGCTTCGCGGTCATGTGTCAGCTCCCGGTGTTCGGAGGGCGGTTGGACGCCGTGTCCGGCGTTCTCCCAGACTCCATCATCCCGGGCCCGCGGGGAGCTGTGAACCGCCGGGCCCCGGCGGTGGGTGACCGCCGGGGCCCGGAGCGGATCGGACGGGGCCGGGACGGCGCTCAGCCGTGCCGGCGGACCTCCACGGTGCGGAACCGGTTGGCGACGAACGCGCCGTCGCAGTAGGCCGAGTTGGCGGCCGGGTTGGCGCCGGTGCCGTGCAGGTCGGAGAAGGCGGCGGTCTGGTTGGGGTAGACGCCGCCGGTCAGGTTGAGCGAGAGCGAGACGCCGGCGTCGAGCGCGGCCGCCACCAGCAGGCCCTCCACCTCGGGCGAGGTGGTGTAGCCGGAGGCCGTCATGGCGCCCTTGTCGCGGACCGTGGTGCGCAGCAGCTCGACGGCGGCGGGGGTGGACTCGACGGCGACGGCGAAGGAGACCGGGCCGAAGCACTCGGTGCGGAAGACCGCGCGGTCGTCCGGCTTGTCGGCGTCCAGCTTGACCAGCGCGGGGGTGCGGACGGTCGCGCCGGGGAAGTCCGGCGAGGTCACCGCGCGCGGGGCGAGGGCGAGCTCGCCGTACTCGCCGCCGGCCGCGGCGGCCGAGCGCTGCAGCACGCCCGGGTTGACCACGGCGCCGAGGATGGCGGCGGCGCGGGCGTCGTCGGAGAGCAGGCCGTCGATGGCGGCGGCGAGGTCGGCGACGACCTGGTCGTAGGACTTGTCGCCCTGGTCGGTGGCGATGCCGCCGCGCGGGATCAGCAGGTTCTGCGGGGTGGTGCACATCTGGCCGCTGTAGAGCGAGAGGGCGAAGGCCAGGTTGCCGAGCATGCCCTTGTAGTCGTCGGTGGAGTCGATGACGACCGCGTTGACGCCGGCCTTCTCGGTGTACACCTCGGCCTGCTTGGCGTGCTCCTCCAGCCAGTCGCCGAAGGCGGTGGAGCCGGTGTAGTCGATCAGCCGGATCTCGGGGCGGACGGCGAGGGTCTGGGCGACGGTGCCGCCCTCGTGCTCGACGGCCAGGCAGACCAGGTTGGGGTCGTAGCCGGCCTCGGCGAGCACCTCGCGGGCGGTCCGGACGGTCAGCGCGAGCGGCAGCACGGCGCGCGGGTGCGGCTTGACCAGCACCGGGTTGCCGGTGGCCAGCGAGGCGAACAGGCCGGGGTAGCCGTTCCAGGTGGGGAAGGTGTTGCAGCCGACCAGCAGCGCGAGGCCGCGCGGGACGACGGTGAACTCCTTGGTCATCACCAGCGGTTCGCGCTTGCCCTGGGGCTTGGTCCAGCCGGCCCGGCGGGGCAGCCGGGTCTGCTCGGCGTAGGCGTAGGTGACCGCCTCCAGGCCGCGGTCCTGGGCGTGCGGGCCGCCGGCCTGGAAGGCCATGCCGTAGGCCTGGCCGGTGGTGTGCATGACGGCCTGGCCGAACTCGTGGGAGCGGGCGTTGATCCGGTGCAGGATCTCCAGGCAGACGGCGGCGCGCTCCATCGGGGTGGCGGCGGCCCAGCCGGGCCGGGCGGCGCTCAGCGCGGCGATCAGCGCGTCCGGCTCGGCGTGCGGGTAGCCGATGCCCAGCTCGATGCCGTACGGGGAGGCCTCGCCGCCGACCAGGTCGCCGTCGGCGGGGTGGCCGTCGAGGGTGAACGGCTGGCCGAGCAGGGCGTCGAAGGCGGCCTTGCCGTCCGCCGGGCCGCTCTCGCCGTACGCCTTCGGGAACTCGGGGTAGGGCGACCAGTAGTCGCGCTTGGCGGCGGCGTCGAGGGCGGCGTCCAGGGTGGCCTGGTGGCGCTCGACCAGCTCGCCGACGAGGGGGTGGGTGACCGCTGCGGACATCTGTGCGCTCCTCAGGAGGGAGGACGGGACACGTCACAGGGTAACCGAACGATCGGTCGGCTCAAGAGGGTGCAGGGGACGGAATCCGGGAAGACGCGCGGGGCGGTGGCCGGAAAGCGCGCGGGGGCGCGTCCGTGGCGGACGCGCCCCCGGGGGCCGGTGCGGGGCAGGGTCTACGGCACGCCCAGCTCGAAGATGACGTACCCCGCGTACCAGCCGGAGGCGACCGCGCCGAAACCCAGCACCGCGGCCAGCACCGGCCAGCTGAGCTTGCGCATCGCCACCGCGAGCGCGATCAGCAGCGGGAACGCCGGCAGCAGGTAGCGCGAGACGTTGCCGAAGATGCCGAGGCTCCCCAGCACCGAGACGATCGTGGCCAGCGTGTAGGCGGTCAGCACCAGCGGCGGGCGCAGCCGGATCAGCAGCACGATCAGCACCGGCAGGGTGAGCACGATCAGGGTGGCGAAGAGGTCCGGCACCGGGAACGCGAACGGGTAGTCGTTGCGGCCGAGCAGCACGCCGCGGATCGCGTGCCAGGTGCCCTGGCCCCAGTCGAAGTAGTGCAGCCAGGCGTCGTGCTGGAGCCGGAAGTAGCCGCCCCACTCGCCCATCCGCCAGCCCACCCAGGCCACGTAGCCGAGCAGGCCGACCGGGGCCAGCAGCATCGCGGTCAGCGGGCGCAGGACGCCGCTCTCGCGCCGGTACAGCTCCACCAGCGCGGCCAGGCCGACCGCGCCTATCAGCGCCGCGGCGGTCGGCCGGTTGAGCCCGGTGACCAGGGTGATCACCCCGGCGGCGACCCACTGCTTGGTCATCACGCAGTAGCAGGCCCAGGCGGCCAGTGCGACGAAGGTGGAGTCCGAGTAGACCGCCCACTCGGCGCCCGAGCCCGGGGCGATCGCCCAGATCCCGGCCGCGATCACGCCCGCCCTGGGGCCGGCCATCCGGTCCACCACGGCGTAGATCCCGGCGGCGGCGAACAGCGAGGCCACCACCGACACCAGCATCCCGGCGCCGTACAGGCCGAGGCCGGTGACGTCCGAGGTCATCCGCATCAGGCCCGGGTAGAGCGGGAAGAACGCGGCGGAGTTCTGCTCGACGGAGAAGCCGACCGGGCCGTTGGGGATCGTGACCAGCGCCGGGTGGTAGCCGAACTGGGCCACCTGCTGGTACCACCAGCCGTCCCAGGTGGCCAGCACGTCCCAGGGGTTGGCGCCGCCGCCGAACCGGGCCGGCTTCTTGAGGTAGTCCCCGGAGAAGGAGAGCAGCTTCATGAAGACGGTGAAGCCGATCAGTTTCAGCACCGCGTAGCACCACACCGCCGGCCCGAACCGGACCACCAGGGCGCGGGCGCCTTCCCGCCAGCCGCCGCCGGGCACGCCCTCCGGATCATCGCTGCGCTGCTCGGGCACGTCGGAGGCGACGGCCGGTATTGCGTTCATTCGGACTGGACCCCACCCTGCTGGACGTGGACGATCGTCCGCCGAGTCTAGGGCCTGCGCATCGGGGCCTGGTGTGGACCAGTGCGCTGCCGCGGACCCGACCGGACCCGACCGGACCCGATCGCGTACGGCGCGGGGCGGCCGGGGATACTCGGAGGATGGCCGATCACAGCACGCGTACCGCCTACACCGTGGAGTCACTGCTCGCGGTGACCGTCGACGTGTTCAACGAGCGCGGCTACGACGGCACCTCGATGGAGGACCTGTCCCGGGCGGCCGGGATCTCCAAGTCGTCCATCTACCACCACGTCCGGGGCAAGGAGGAGCTGCTGCGGCTGGCCGTCGGGCGGGCGCTGGACGGGCTGTTCGCGATCCTGGCCGAGCCGGCGGCGGTGCGGGGCCCGGCGGTGGAGCGGCTGGAGCACGTGGTGCGCCGCACCGCCGAGGTGCTGCTCGCGGAACTGCCGTACGTGACGCTGCTGCTGCGGGTGCGCGGGAACACGGTCACCGAGCAGTGGGCGCTGGAGCGGCGCCGGGAGTTCGACCACCAGGTCGCCGAGCTGCTGCGGGCGGCGGTCGCGGACGGTGCGCTGCGCGCGGACGTCGAGCCGCGGCTGGCCACCCGGCTGCTGTTCGGGATGATCAACTCGATCGTGGAGTGGTACCGGCCGGGCCTCAAGGGCACCGACGGCCTCGCGGACGCGGTCGTCCACCTGGCCTTCGACGGGCTGCGCGCGCGGTAGCCGCCGCCGGCCGGTGGCCGGGGCCTGCCGGTCGGTCCGGGGGACCTGGTCAGTCCGGGGGGACCTGGTCGGTCTCCTCGAAGATCAGCATGGTCCGGGTGCCGAGCACCTGGGGGATGGACTGGATGCTGCCCAGCACCAGCTCCCGCAGCGCGTGGTTGTCCGCGGTGTGCACCAGCAGCAGGACGTCGAAGTCTCCGCCGACCAGGGCGATGTGGGCGACCCCGGGGAGCTCCAGCAGCTGCTCCCGGACCGTGCGCCAGGAGTTCTGGACGATCTTCAGGGTGATGTACGCGGACGCGCCCTGACCTGCCCGTTCGTGGTCGACGCGGGCGGTGAAGCCGCGAATGATGCCGTCCTCGACCATCCTGGATATCCGGGCGTAGGCGTTCGCCCGGGACACGTGCACCCGCTCGGCCACCGAGCGGATCGAGGCGCGGCCGTCCTGCTGCAGCAGCCGCAGGATCGAACGGTCGACCCGGTCGAGTCTGGACATCTGTTCAGCCGACATGACCCCCCACCCTCGCCGATTGGACGCACTGCCACCAGTCGACCGCCGCTCAGGCCGAATGTCCACCACCTTGTCACGCTTCTGGTCAAGATGAACAGACGACCGAACAATCGGTAGGGAGCCCCCGCCACCCCAGGAGGTGCCCCGAGATGACCGTTCTCGACCACAGACACCACACGGCGGTGCCCGGCTGGACCCCCGGGGCCACCGCCCCGCGGACCGACCCGGCCCCCCTGCTCCCGGACGCCTCACCGGTCCGGGTGCTCGGCACCCCCGCGCTGGAGAAGTACGACCCCGCACTGCTGCGCGAGCTGTACCGCCGCCTGGTGGTCGGCCGCCGCTTCAACCAGCAGGCCACCACCCTGACCAAGCAGGGCCGGCTGGCCGTCTACCCGGCGTCCACCGGCCAGGAGGCCTGCCAGGTCGCCGCCGCGCTGGTGCTCGGCGAGGCCGACTGGCTGTTCCCCAGCTACCGCGACACCCTCGCGGTGGTCTCCCGGGGCGTCGACCCGTTGGAGGCGCTGACCCTGCTGCGCGGCACCGCCCACACCGGCTACGACCCGCGCGCCACCCGCACCGCCCCGCTCTGCACCCCGCTCGCCACCCAGGCCCCGCACGCGGTCGGGCTGGCGCACGCCGCCCGGCTGGCCGGCGAGCCGGTGGTCGCGCTGGCCATGCTCGGCGACGGCGGCACCAGCGAGGGCGACTTCCACGAGGCGCTGAACTTCGCCGCGGTGCTCCAGGCGCCGGTGGTCTTCCTGGTGCAGAACAACGGCTACGCGATATCCGTCCCGCTCAGCGCGCAGTCCGCCGCGCCCACCCTCGCCCACAAGGCCGTCGGCTACGGCATGCCGGGCCGGCTGGTGGACGGCAACGACGCGCCCGCCGTGCACGGCGTCCTGACCGAGGCGGTCGAGCGGGCCAGGACCGGCGGCGGCCCGACCCTGGTCGAGGCGCTCACCTACCGGGTCGAGGCGCACACCAACGCCGACGACGCCACCCGTTACCGCACCGACCCGGAGGTGGCCGCCTGGCGGGAGTACGACCCGATCCTGCTGATGGACCGCTCGCTGCGCGAACTCGGCGTCCTGGACGACGCGCTGGTGCAGTCGGCGGCCGACGAGGCGGAGGCGCTGGCGGCCCGGATGCGGGCCGAGTTCCACGCCGACCCCGAGCTGGACCCGATGGCGCTGTTCACCCATGTCTTCGCCGAGCCGACCCCGCAACTGCGGGAACAGGCCGCCCAGTTGTCCGCCGAGCTGGCCGCCGAGGCCGAGGTGCAGCACTGATGAACCAGACGGCCACACCGACCCGTACGGCGAGCATGGCGCAGGCGCTCAACGCGGCGCTGCGCGACGCCCTGCGCGAGGACCCCGCGGTGCACGTGCTCGGCGAGGACGTCGGCGCGCTCGGCGGCGTCTTCCGGATCACCGACGGGCTGACCGCCGAGTTCGGCCCCGATCGCTGCCTGGACACCCCGCTGGCCGAGGCCGGCATCCTCGGCACCGCGATCGGCATGGCGATGTACGGGCTGCGCCCGGTCGTCGAGATGCAGTTCGACGCCTTCGCCTACCCGGCGCTGGAGCAGCTGTTCTCGCACGTCGCCAAGATGCGCAACCGCACGGCCGGTCGGCTCCCGCTGCCGATCACCGTCCGCATCCCGTACGGCGGTGGCATCGGCGGGGTCGAGCACCACAGCGACGCCTCCGAGGCGTACTACGCGGCCACCCCCGGCCTGCACGTGGTCACCCCGGCGACGGTCGCCGACGCGTACGGGCTGCTGCGGGCCTCGATCGCCTCCGACGACCCGGTGGTCTTCCTGGAGCCCAAGCGGCTCTACTGGGGCAAGGACGGGTTCGACCCGGCCGCACCGGTCGAGCCGATCGGCCGGGCCGTGCTGCGGCGGCCCGGCACCTCCGCCGTGCTGATCACCTACGGGCCCTCGCTGCCGGTCTGCCTGGAGGCGGCCGAGACGGCGAAGGCCGAGGGCTGGGACCTCGCGGTGCTGGACCTGCGCACCCTGGTGCCGTTCGACGACGAGACGGTCTGCCGGGTGGTGCGCTCGCTCGGCCGGGCCGTGGTGGTGCACGAGGCGAGCGGCTTCGGCGGCACCGGCGCGGAGATCGCCGCCCGGGTCACCGAGCGCTGCTTCCACCACCTGGCCGCGCCCGTGCTGCGGGTGACCGGCTTCGACATCCCGTACCCGCCGCCGATGCTGGAGCACCACCACCTGCCCGGGGTGGACCGGATCCTGGACGCGGTCGCCCGGTTGCAGTGGGAGGACCGAGGATGATGCCCGTCGTGCGCGAGTTCCGGCTGCCCGACCTCGGTGAGGGACTCACCGGGGCCGAGGTGGTGCGGTGGCTGGTCGAGGTCGGCGAGGTGATCGCGGTCGACCAGCCGGTGGTGGAGGTGGAGACCGCCAAGGCCGTGGTGGAGGTGCCCTGCCCGTACGGCGGGGTGGTCACCGCCCGGTACGGCGAGGAGGGCGAGGAGATCGCCGTGGGCGCGCCGCTGGTGACGGTCGCGGTGGCTCCGGCGGAAGGGGCTTCGCTGCTGGCCGAGGCGGCGGCCGGGATGCTGGTCGAGGCGGCGGCGGAGGTGGAGCGGCCGCTGGTCGGGTACGGGGTCGCCGAGCCGGGGAAGGGCGGGCGGCGGCGCCGGGTGGGGGGTGCGGCTGCTGTTCCTGCTGTTGTTGCTGCTGTTGATCCGGCTCCTGTTCCTGCTGCTGTTCCGGTTGTTGTTCCGGCTCCCGCGCTGGTGGTGCGGACCGTTCCGGGCGTGGTGCCGGTGATCTCGCCGCTGGTGCGGCGGCTGGCCCGGGAACAGGGGGTCGATCTGGCCGCGCTCTCCGGCAGCGGCCCGGACGGGCTGATCATGCGCGCGGACGTCGAACGGGCGGTCGCGGCGAAGGCGGCGGCACCGACGGCTCCGGCGCCGACGGCTCCGGCGCCGGTGGCGCGGGAGGGCGTCGTCCCGCTGCGCGGGCTGCGCAAGGCGGTGGCCGAGAAGCTCAGCCGCAGCCACCGGGAGATCCCCGCAGTGACCTGCTGGGTGGACACCGATGCCACCGAACTGATGGTGCTGCGGCGACAGTTGAATGCCACCCCGGGCCCGAAGGTGAGCGTGCTGGCGCTGCTCGCCCGGATCTGTACGGTCGCGCTGGCCCGTTTCCCGGAGCTCAACTCCAGTATGACGGAGGACGGTTCGGGCATCATCCGACACTCGGCGGTGCACCTGGGCTTCGCCGCGCAGGGCGAGCGAGGTCTGGTCGTCCCGGTGGTGCGGGACGCCCACGCCCGCACCACCGAGCAACTCGGCGAGGAGTTGGGCCGGTTGACCGAGGCGGCGCGCGACGGCTCGCTCACCCCGGCCGAACTGACCGGTGGCACCTTCACGTTGAACAACTACGGGGTGTTCGGCGTGGACGGCTCCACCCCGATCCTGAACCACCCCGAGGCGGCGATGCTCGGGGTCGGCCGGATCGTCGCCAAACCCTGGGTGCACGAGGGGGAGTTGGCGGTGCGCGAGGTCGTGCAGCTGTCGTTCACCTTCGACCACCGGGTCTGCGACGGCGGGACGGCGGGCGGTTTCCTGCGGTTCGTCGCGGACTGCGTGGAGCGGCCGGGGACGCTGCTGCGGCAGCTCTGAGCACGACTCGGTCGCCCTGGGTGGCGTGCTCCGCACCCAGGGCGACGGGGCGCGAATCGAGGGAGAGTAGCGCGTCCCGGGCCCGGGTGTCCGGGCTTCGCGTGATTTGTCGGATGAGCAGTTCGGGCGTGCCACGCTGCCTAGGCGTCAGCAGAGACAAGCCAGGTGGTGGCGCAGGGCGGCCGGAGGCGAAACGATTCTCTTGGGTACTCGAAACGTTGCGGTGAAGTCCCGCAGAACACTTCTGGTCCGCACCGGGCACGGCTCGGCGGGTGCCGCCTCCGTCCCGGGCCTGCCGGAGCTCCCGGCGGACGCGGCGGCGGACACGATGGCGCACGTGACGGCCGAGGTGACGGCGGCCGGGATGGCGGCCGGGGTGACAGCCGCGAGGGCGGCCGGGGCGGGGCCCGAACGGCCGCCGATGCCGCTGGACCCGCCGGACCTCCCGCCGCAGATCCCGGCCGAGGCGCCGACAGCCGTCCTCCCGGCGGTGCCCGCTCCGCCGGTGCGGCCGCCGGCCGTCCCCGCGCCCAACTACCCGGAGCCGCCGGCCGAGTCGCCCGCCGTGCCGTCTGCCGCCCCCGCGTTCCGGCCGCTGTTCACCGACGCTCCCGGCCTCAACTGGGCGGGCCCCGGCGACAGTTGGACCAGGGCTTGGGCCGTGCAGGAGCCCGCCGAGGGCCGTCCGGCCCAACTGTCGGCCCCGCTGCCCGCCCCCGACCGCAGCGCTCCCGACCGCAGCGCCTCCCCCGTCGAACAGCCGCTCACCGTACGGGACGTCGAGCTGATCCGGGCCAGCCTGGCGGTCGTCGAGCCGGTCGCCGACCGCGCCACCGCGCACTTCTACGCGCTGATCTTCCTGCACCACCCCGAGGTCCGGGCGCTCTTCCCGGCCGCCATGGACGTCCAGCGGGACCGCCTGTTCCGCGCGCTGCTGGCCGCCGCCCGCGCCGCCGACGACCCGGCCGGCCTGCGCGTCCACCTCGGCGCGCTCGGTCGCGGCCACCGCCGGTACGGCACGCTGACCGGCCACTACGGCCCGGTCGGCGAGTGCCTGGTACAGGCGCTGGCCAGGTACGCGGGCAGCCGGTGGGACGCCGAGACCGAGCTGGCCTGGCGCAGGGTCTACCGGCTGGTCTCCTCGATCATGATCGAGGCCGCCGAGGACGCCGCCCGCACCTCGCCGCCCTGGTGGCAGGGCGAGGTGGTCCGGCACGAGCGCCGCACCCGGGACGTCGCGGTGATCACCGTCCGGCCGGACCAGGCGTACCCGTACCGGGCCGGGCAGTACACCAGTCTGGAGACGCCCTGGTGGCCGCGGGTCTGGCGGCACTTCTCGTTCGCCTCGGCCCCCCGGCCGGACGGGCTGCTGACCTTCCACGTGAAGGCCGTCCAGGCGGGCTGGGTGAGCAACGCGCTCGTCCACCGGGCCGCGCCCGGGGACGTCCTGCGGCTGGGCCCGGCGGCCGGCACGATGACCGCCGACCACGTCGCCGGCGCGGACCTGCTCTGCCTCGGCGGCGGTACCGGCATCGCGCCGATCCGCGCGCTGGTCGAGGAGGTGGCCGAGCGCGGCACGCCGGTCGGCGCCGTCGACGTGTTCTACGGGGCCCGCCGCGCCGCCGACCTGTACGAGCTGGACGGGCTGGACGAGTTGGCCCGGCGGCTGCCGTGGCTCACGGTGCGGCCGGTGCTCTCCGGCACCGGGCCGGCCGAGGGTGCGCTGACCGGCGAACTCCCCGAGGTGGTGGGGCGGTTCGGGCCGTGGGCCGGGCGGGAGGCGTTCCTCAGCGGGCCGCCCGCGATGGTCCGCCGGGGCGTCGGGGTGCTGCTGCGCTCGGGCGTGGCGGCCGAGCGGATCCGGCACGACCTGGTGGGCGACCTCGCGGCGGGGTGATCGGGCGGCGGGGTGATCGGGCGGCGGGGTGATCGGGTGGCCCCGGCGGGAGAATCAGCCGGGATCGGGAGTGGCCAGCGGGTCGGCGGGTCAGCTGGTCAGCGGGTCGGCGGCTCAGCCGGTCAGCCGAGGTCCGGGGCGAGCAGCGCGCGGACGCCCTCGATGTTGGCCGCCAGGTACGCCCGCAGCCGGGGCGGGACGACGTTGACGGAGGTCACCCCCTCGCGGGTGAACGGCAGCCGGACCACCTGGTACTCGCCGTTGGGCTCGTCCACCTCGGGGCCGTGCCGCCGGCTGAGGTCCATCGAGGCGAGCCGGCAGGCGAAGAAGTGCTGCACCTTGACCCCGTGCGGGTGGAGCAGGGTGCCGTCGTCATGGTGCGTGTGGCTGATGGTGTCGACGAAGGCGGGCACCACGTCGACGATCTTGCCGCCGAGTTCCTCGTCCACCTCGCGGTGCAGCGCCTCGACCACGGTGCGGTCGCCGCGCTCGACCCCGCCGCCGGGAGTGATCCAGTACGGCTGGGGCGCGCCGGGCCGGACCCGCCGGATCAGCACGATCGAGGCCGGGCCGTACGGGTCGTCCGGGTCGAGCTCCAGCAGGATCGCCCGCGCGGTGCGCTTCACCACCGGGCGGGGCGGCGGGGTTCGGTTGTCGGGGCCCATGGCGACCTCCGGGGCTGGAGCGTTGTGCGGGAGTCTCCCGCGGGACGGTCCGGCCGAAACCCGCCCGAACCGGTGCGTCCGTTCGGGGGCGGGGAGTAACTGCGGATAGATCTTGGATAGCGAAGGTGAATCTTGAACTGATCTTCCAAATATTGGTCGATTCTGATTCTCGCCTTCGAATCGAAGGATTTTGCCGAGTGATCGGTGTAAGAGTGATTGCAGGGAGGTCATCCCTGTGCTGCAATGAGCCACTATCGGGCAGATCGGAGGGCTTCGCTCCGGATGCCCTTTCTGTGCATTGACTCGGGCTGGGGGATGGACGTGGCCATGGATCAGATCGCAGAGCCGTCCAGGACGGTCCGCACCGGGCGCGTCACCAGGTCGCCGACGCCCACCTCGCCGCCCGGCAGCCCGCCGCCGTCCACCTCGCCGTCCACCTCGCCGGGCAAGGGCCGCGGCCCCACCCTGATCGGCTCCGTCCAGCGGGCGCTGCGGCTGCTGGAGGCCGTCGGGGGATTCCGGCAGGGCGCCACCGCCAAACAACTGGCCCGCGCCGCCGGACTGCCGCTCGGCACCGCCTACCACCTGCTGCGCACCCTCACCCACGAGGGCTACCTCCGGCGCTCCGACGGCCGGTTCTTCTACGGGGAGTCGGTCAACGGCATAGGCCGGGCCGACGACCGGCAGTCCGACCGGCACGACCTGCGCACGCGGATGCAGCGGTTACGGGACGAACTCGGGGCCCCCGTCTACTTCGCGCTCTACCGGGACGGCGAGATCCACGTGGTGGACGTCGCCGACGACCCCGGCCGCCCCGCCGTCCAGCCCTGGGCCGACCTCCGCGCCACCGGCCACGGGCACGCCATCGGCCAGTGCCTGCTCGGCCAACTGTCCGAGGAGGAGCGCCGTGACCACCTCGCCCGCCACCCGCCGGTCGGGCTCACCCCCTCCACCGTCACCGGCGAGGCTGCCGTCCTGCGCCGGCTCGCCTCCCTGCGACCGACCATGCCCGTCCTGGAACGTCAGGAGTACGCGCTCGGCACCGTCTGCGCGGCCGTCCCCATCACCGTCGGGCCGATGGTCGCCACCATGGCCCTCTCGCTGCCCGTCGAACAGGCCGACCGGCTGACCGTCGTCGCCGGCCAACTGCGGCGCAGCGTGGGCGCGATGGGCCCGTCGTTCGTCCTCTGACGCTCCTCGCGCCGTCACGGATCCCGTTCGTTCACCATTTGAAAAAGCACGCCTTGTCCACTACGTCCCCAAACATGGACGATGGTGACCTAACGGGGATTGGTTGCACAAAACCGTCAGAAAACGCCCCGCACGCAGCAATTGACGACCCCGGCCCCGCGCCCGAAGCCCCCAGCCCTGCCCCCGCCCCCCAGCCCTGCCCCTACCCCCCCCACCCCACGGCCCACCCGGCCGGCCCCACGAGAGGTACTGGCGCCATGCAGCACAGCACAGTCCAGGGACACCTGGTGATGAACCTCGTGGTCTCGCACGAGCTCTCCTTCCGCATCGTGGTGGACCTGGAGTACGAGCCCGACGACCCGTACGCCGTCCGGTTCACCTTCCACCTGCCCGGCGACGAACCCGTCACCTGGGTGTTCGCGCGCGAGCTGCTGCTCGACGGCATCAGCCGGCCCTCCGGCGAGGGCGACGTGCACATCCACCCGGTCGGCGAGGAGCTCACCGAGGTCTGCATCGTGCTGCACTCCCCCGAGGGGGACGCCCTGCTGCGGGCCTCGGCGCCGCCGCTGGTCGCCTTCCTGGCACGCACCGACCGGCTGGTGCCGATGGGCCAGGAGATCACCGGGCAGGAACTCGACGCCGAGCTCGCGGACATCCTCCGGGGATGTGAGAACGCGGGGTGAGCGGTGGCCGCGCCGCTGCCACCGACGAAGGGGCCCGCGCCGGGTGAACCACCCGGGCGCGGGCCCCTCTCGTGTTCGGCCTGACGGTGTTCGGCCTGATGGTGTCCGGCCGCCTCGTGACCGGCCGGGTCGGGTTCGGCCAGTCGGTGCCCGGCCACGGCCGAGGTCAGTCGTCGTCCAGGGCCAGGTGCAGCCCCCACGAGACCAGGCTGATGATCAGCGAGCCGAGCAGCGCCGGCACGAAGCCCGTGACGTTGAAGTCCAGGTGCAGCTTCCCCGCGGCCCAGGAGGTCAGCCACAGCATCAGGGCGTTGATCACGAAGGTGATCAGCCCCAGGGTGAGGATGAACAGCGGGAACGAGAACAGCTTGACCAGCGGCTTGATCAGGAAGTTGACCAGGCCGAAGACCAGGGCGACGGCGACCACCGTCAGGGCCTTGTGGCCCAGGTCGGCCTTGCCGCTCGCGAGTTGGATACCGTTGACGATCCAGGCGGCGACCCAGATGGCCACCGCGTTGATCACTGTCTTGATGAGGAAACCCTTCATGACGCCCAAGCCTGGCAGGCCCCGCCGTCCCGGGGGAAGCTCTCCTCGGACATGTTGGCGCTCCCGCCGGACATCCTGGCTCCCCCGGTCCGGTGCCCGTGGTGTTGAATGCCCGTGGCCCGCACGGTGGATGGACGAAGGAGGGGAGTAGCGGTGAAGCTGTTCCGGTTGGACGAACTGGACGTCGAACGCGCGGCGAACGACGGCGCGTACCTGCGCTTCCTGTGCGAACCGCGGATGTCCGCCGGGCTCTACGCGCTCTCCCCCGGCGACACCGACCCGCAGACCGCGCACGACCAGGACGAGATCTACCAGGTGATCAGCGGTCGCGCCGAACTGACCGTCGGCGCCGAGACCGCCACGGTCGGGCGCGGCACCGTCGTCTACGTCCCGGCCGGCACCCCGCACCGCTTCCACCACGTCACCGAGGAGCTGCGGGTCCTGGTGGTGTTCTCCCCGCCCGAGGGCTGACCGCCCGCGGACCGACCGTCTAGGGTCCTGGGCATGAGCAAGAGCCTGACGGAAGAACTCTGGGCGGCCATCGAGCCGGTGTACGCCGAGATCCTCGCCCACCCCTTCATCGGTGGCCTCACCGACGGCACCCTGCCGCGTGCGGCCTTCCGCCACTTCGTCGTCCAGGACTCGCACTACCTGCGCGACTACGCCCGCGCGCTCGCCGTCTGCGCCGCCAAGGCGCCCGGCGAGGAGGACGTGCGGGCCTTCGCCGACGACGCGGTCGGCGCGCTGGCCGCGGAACAGGGCATGCACGCCGAGTTCCTGACCGCCTTCGGCGGCAGCGCCGAGCAGGCCGCCGCCGAACCGGTGCTGCCCACCACCCGGGCCTACACCAGCTACCTGCTGGCCACCGTCTACGGCGGCTCCTTCGCCGAGGCCGTCGGCGCGGTGCTGCCCTGCTACTGGATCTACGCCCGGGTCGGCGAGGCGCTGCTCGCCCAGGGCTCCCCCGACCCGCTGTACGCCAAGTGGATCGCCACCTACGGCGACGAGGCGTTCCAGTCCGTCGTCCGCCGGGTGCTGGCGCTCACCGACCGCCTCGGCGAGGAGATCTCCCCGGCCGAACGGCGCCGGGTCGTCGAGCACTTCACGACCACCTCGCGCTACGAGTGGATGTTCTGGGACGCCGCCTGGCGCGGCGAGCGCTGGCCGGTCTGACCGCTGGTCGCAGGGGGTGCGGGGCCCTTGCCGGGGGTCGTCCCCGAGGTCCGCACCCGGGTCTCCCCGGGGCCCCGGGTCGGGGTGATCTAGGGGTTCTCTCCGGGCCGACGGGCCTCGTTCCGGCACTCGTGTCCCCGTACGATCGAAGTACCGAAAGCAAGCGGGATGCGGCACCGGACGGCAGCCGACCCCACGGGGAGAGAAGGAACGGTCATGGCTGAGCTCTGGAAGTCGCTGCCCTCCTGGGTGCGGAACATCGTCATCCCGGTGCTGGTCCTGGTGCTGCTCTGGAACATCGTGGGATTCGTCTTCGGTGTCGTCGGCGCCCTGCTGAGCATCATGATCAAGGTGCTGGTCGTCGCCGGCATCGCCGCCGCCGTGGTGGTCCTGGTGAAGAAGGCCGCCAAGGGCTGAGCAACCGCCCGAGGCCCGGCCCCCGTCCAGGGGGCCGGGCCTTCGGCGTTCCTGGCGCGGGGTCCGGCCGGCCGGAGGCGTGCTGGACCTGCGGCGATCGGCTCGCTACGGTGTTGGGCGTCATGTGCAGGCAACACCGCCTGCCGACGCGGGAGCTCGGAGCACCGGGCTGAGAGGGCGCTGACCGGGACGTCGACGGACGGACCGACGGCTGCGTCGACCGCAGGAACCTGACCGGGTAATGCCGGCGTAGGGAGTATGAGGTCAGATGACCACGTTCGAAGCACAGCCGCAGCCTGCCCGCAGCACCGGGAACAGCGGCACCGAGGCCGGCAGCACCGAGGCCGCCACCGCCACCGCCACGGCCACCGCCACCGCCACGGCCACCGTCACCAGCGCCGGCACCGGCTACCCCACCCCGGCCTGGCGCAAGGCCTACCGCGAAGGGTCCCGGCCCGACCTGCGGGTCCCGTACCGCGAGGTGCAGCTCACCAACGGCAGGACCGTCCCGCTGTACGACACCTCCGGCCCGTACACCGACCAGGCCTACGAACCCGACGTGCGGCGCGGCCTGCCCGCCCTGCGCGACGCCTGGATCCGCCAGCGCGGCGACGTCGAGGAGTACGACGGCCGCGAGGCGCGCCCCGAGGACGACGGGATCAAGCACACCTCGCCGCGCGGCGGAAACCTGCGCAACCTGGACGCCGTCTTCCCGGGCCGCCCGCGTCGCCCGCTGCGCGGCCGCGGCGGTGCCGCCGTCACCCAACTCGCCTACGCCAAGCGGGGCGTGGTCACCCCCGAGATGGAGTTCGTGGCGCTGCGCGAGGGCCTCGCCCCCGAGTACGTGCGGGCCGAGGTGGCCCGCGGCCGGGCCGTCATCCCGGTCAACGTGAACCACCCCGAGGTGGAGCCGGCGATCATCGGCACCAACTTCCTGGTGAAGATCAACGCCAACATCGGCAACTCCGCCGTCACCTCCTCGATCGAGGAGGAGGTGGAGAAGATGACCTGGGCCACCCGTTGGGGCGCCGACACCGTCATGGACCTCTCCACCGGCCGCAACATCCACACCACCCGCGAGTGGATCCTGCGCAACTCCCCCGTGCCGATCGGCACCGTGCCGCTCTACCAGGCCCTGGAGAAGGTCGACGGCAAGGCCGAGGACCTGAGCTGGGAGGTGTACCGGGACACCGTCGTCGAGCAGTGCGAGCAGGGCGTCGACTACATGACCGTCCACGCCGGCGTCCTGCTCCGGTACGTCCCGCTGACCGCCCGCCGCAAGACCGGCATCGTCTCGCGCGGCGGCTCGATCATGGCCGCCTGGTGCCTGGCGCACCACCAGGAGAACTTCCTCTACACCAACTTCGAGGAGCTCTGCGACATCCTCGCGCGCTACGACGTCACCTTCTCGCTCGGCGACGGCCTGCGCCCCGGCTCCATCGCGGACGCCAACGACGAGGCGCAGTTCGCCGAACTGCAGACCCTCGGCGAACTCGGCCGGATCGCCCGCGAGCGCGACGTCCAGGTGATGATCGAGGGCCCGGGCCACGTCCCGATGCACAAGATCAAGGAGAACATGGATCTCCAGAAGGAGATCTGTGACGAGGCGCCGTTCTACACCCTCGGCCCGCTCACCACCGACGTCGCCCCCGGCTACGACCACATCACCTCGGGCATCGGCGCCGCGATGATCGCCTGGTGGGGCACCGCGATGCTCTGCTACGTCACGCCCAAGGAGCACCTGGGCCTGCCCAACCGCGACGACGTCAAGACCGGCGTGATCACCTACAAGATCGCCGCCCACGCCGCCGACCTCGCCAAGGGCCACCCCGGCGCCCAGGACTGGGACGACGCCCTCTCCGACGCCCGCTTCGAGTTCCGCTGGGAGGACCAGTTCAACCTGGCCCTCGACCCGGAGACCGCCCGCTCCTTCCACGACGAGACCCTCCCCGCCGAACCCGCCAAGACGGCCCACTTCTGCTCCATGTGCGGCCCGAAGTTCTGCTCGATGAAGATCAGCAAAAGCATCAATGAGAAGTTCGGCAACGGTGCGGCCTCGCCCGAGTACGACGAGGAAGCCGTCGAGGGCATGAAGGCCATGTCCGAGGAGTTCAAGGCCCAGGGCAACAAGGTCTACCTCCCGCTGGCCGACTGACGAAGGTCTGACGATGGCGCTGTCCCTTGACACCGAAGAGGCTGTCCTGGGGCAGCGTCTCCTCATCAGCCGGTAGCGTGGTGCTGGGCCATACCCCAGGAGGACAGATGAACCCTGAGCACCTCGCCCTGATCGAGGAGTTCCGCAGGTCCGCCCCGGCGAACTTCAAGATCGAGTTCTCTGGTGACATCGTCATCATGCAGGCGTCGCCCTCGGCCATCCACGAGCGGAACCTCTCCGTTGTCCGCCGACAGTTCGAGGCCCGTGCTCCGGCTGGATACCTCTCCACGGGAAACATGGACCTGACCTCTCCTCAGGTGTCGAAGCTGCGAAACCCAGACCTCACGTATCTCCCCGAAGACGCCATGACGACCACGGAGAACAGGGTTCCGGCTGAGCTGGCTCTCATCGCAGTCGAGATCGTCTCGCCGTCGAACCCGGAGAACGACTGGGTCGGCAAGCTCCGTGACTACCCGCTGATGCAGATCCCGCTCTACCTCTTGGTGGACGCCGCGCAGAAGACCGTCACGCTCTTCAGGGAGCCCGAGGCCGGTCGCTATCGGATGAGGGAAGACGCCGATTTCGGGGAGGTCATCCACATCCCCGAGCCGTTCGGCTTCACCCTCGACACCACGGTTCTGCTCCCGTACTGACGGTCTCGTCCGGTCCGGGCGGTGCGCCAGTGTGGTTGGCCAGCGTGAATGTGCTGGTTCTGGGTTGAAGCTCTGCTCGATGAAGATCAGCCACAAGATCCGCGCCGAGCACGGTGACGGTTCCAGTGCCGTGGAGACCGAGTTCGACGCCGAGGCGCTGGCCGGGATGGCGGAGAAGTCCGCCGAGTTCGCCGCCCAGGGCAACCGGGTCTATCTCCCGCTGGCCGACTGACGTCCAGCTGCACCTCGCTGCCGCCCCGGTGAGCTTCGACGCTTGCCGGGGCGGCACCGTGTCCGCGCACGGAAGGCGGACGGCAACACACTTGTCCGGACTTCGGACGCGGGCACATCCGGCGTACTACGCTGAGCGCTTGTTCAATCACGCTCAGTGAGGAGCCGGTATGCCGTACTCGCCGTTGCTGATCAAGCCCATGAAAGAGGCGTGATCCGGCCGGATGGAGTTCTGCATTTTGCAGCTAGTGGTGCTAGAGTGCAGATATGACGGCACTCACCATCCGAGATGTCCCGGACGACCAGATCCAGACCCTGAAGGTCCGCGCGGCCCAGGCCGGCAAGTCGCTCCAGGCATTCATGCAGGACCTGATCGCAAGAGAAACGTCCAAGCCCACGATGGCGGAGATGATGGAGCGGCTGAACCGGGAGACCACCGCTCGCGTCAGCGCCGCCGACATCGTTTCTGCCATTGACGAGGGGCGAGCCGGGCGTTGATCGTCATCGACTGCTCCGCTCTGGTTCTGGTCCTCACGGCCCACAGCTCGAACGGAGAGCTCATCCGGAGCCGTGTGGCCGAGGCGGGGGACGTCTACGCCCCCACTCTCCTGGACTACGAGATCCAGTCGGCCCTGCTCGGCATGCAGCGTGGCGGCAAGTTGACCGAGAAGGAGGTGGAAAGAGCGGTCGTCGCCTACCGGATGCTTCCCATCGCCAAACGGGAGACGCTGCCGTTCTGGGACAGGGTGAAGAAGCTGCACGCCAACCTCAGCTCCTACGATGCCCAGTACGTCGCCCTGGCGGAAGCCCTCGGCGCACCGCTGGTCACGAGCGACGCGAGGATCAAACGCAGCGGTGCGGCAAAGTGCGAGGTTGAGGTCTTCGCCGCGAGCCATCCCTGACTGACGCAACTCTTCGTAGTGGCGCGGCGTCCCGGCGTCCGGCGGGGCGGGGCGGGGCGGGTCAGGCGAGGGCGGGGGCGGGTTCGAGGAGGACGGTGGCGCGGTCGGCGGTGAGGATGCCGAGGATGTAGCCGTCGTCGTCGACGACGGGCCAGACCGCCATGCGCTTGACCCGCATCGCGATCGCGGCCAGGGCCAGGCCCAGGCCCGGCCAGGCGAACGGGCCGCGCTGGTGCGCCGTGGCGCTGATCGAGGTCCGCTCGGTGGTCCGGGGGTGTTCCAGGAAGGTGTGGAGCCCGGTGCGGGTGACCAGCCCCTCGCACCGGCCGTCGTGGCCGCGGACGAGCAGGTATTCGACGTGGGCGCCGCGCAGGATGTCGTTGGCCTGGTCGACGGTGCTGTCGTCGGCTATCTGGTACTCGCAGGGCTCCATCGCGTCGGCGACCGTGAGGCCGTGGCCGGTGCGTGCCGCCTGCGGGGTGTGAGTGGTCACGGTGGTCACCGCTTCCCGTCCCCGGGTGTCCGGCCGGAACGGCCCGGACGACCCTTCACCCAGAACGAAGCCGGAACGGGTACCGGGATGCGGAATGCCCTGGATGTCTTCGAGCCTACTCCTGTGACGGCAGGCCCGCCGGGGGGTGCCGCGGAGTACCGTTGGGAGACAACCGAGGACATTCCGTATACCGGTACCGGCGCTGGTGTCGCCCTGGGTCATGACAGGTCCTTGCGGACCGGACGGGCGGCTTCTGATGCTGCCGATCCCCCTCCCCGTTCCCACCACTCCCGGGCCGTGGTCCGTGCCCGGAGTCCCGCTGCTGCCACGGCTGGTGCTGGAGCCGACGATGGCGCGGGGCGGGGTGTTCGACGGCGCCTGGTGGCCGCGTTCGAACCGGGTGCTGGCCGAACTGCCGGACCTGGTCACCGCGCTCGGCGCCCACCTGGGGCGCATCATCCGGGTGGGCCTGGACACCTCGGCCTGGGACGGCGTGCCCCGTTCCGTCGTGGTGAACGGCCTCCTGATCAGGATCAACTGGCTCACCAGCAGCAGCGCGACGATCAGCGTCACCCGCGGTTTCCAGGACCACTTCCTCCTCTTGGTCGTGCCGCCCCGCACCGACCCGGAGACGGCCTCCACGGCCATGGCGGCGGCGTCGGCGACCGGCAACCGCACCCCGGCGGCCGAACTCCTGCTGGACTGGCCGGGGTTCGGGTGTCAGGTGACGTCGTCGGGGCTGGTGAAGGCGGGGCTGGTGTAGCCGGGGGCGGTGAAGTCGGGGGCCGGGGTGGGGACGGCGCCGGGGCTGGTGAAGTCGGGTGAGGTGTAGTCGGCGGTGGGGACGGGGCCCGGGCTGGAGAAGTCGGGTGAGGTGTACCCCGGGCTGGTGAACTCGGGGGCGCCGGCGGGGACGGCGGGCAGGTGGGTGTGCAGGTAGGGGAGCAGGCCGCGGTCGCGCAGCGCGGTGCGCCATTCGCGGCGGGCGTCGGCGAGTTCGGCGGCGAGTTCCGGGTCGGTGCCGGCCGGGGCGGCGGCGCCGCCGTCGCGTATGGCGGTGAGGACGAGTCCGATGATGCCGATGGCCATTGCGGCGACTCCGGCGGCGAGGGCGACCCAGCCGGCGGTGACGAGGCTGCGGGCGAGGGTGAGGTCGGGGTTGGCGGCGCGCAGCAGGTAGCCGATGAGCAGCAGGACCAGGGCGGCGGTCCAGGCGAGGACCGGGGTGAGCACGGTGAGGACGGGGAAGAGCCCGGCGCCGCCGTTGGCGGAGCGCAGTTGGGTGAGCAGTCCGGGGGCGATGGGTTCGGCGCCCGGGGGCGGCGGGGGTGTGGTGCGCAGGGTCTCGCGCAGCCGGGTGTAGTGCGTGTACTCGGTGGCGGCCGCGGCGGCGATGGCGTCGGCGTCGCGCAGGGCGCGGACGCGCAGCTGGTCGGTGGTGAGCGCGCCGGGGGCGCGCAGGGCGGTGAGGACGGTGTGGTCGCGCAGGGCTTCGGCGAGGAGGCGCTCGTATTCCGGGCGGTCCTCGGCGAGCAGCGGCGGGGGGTTGGTCATGGGGACCCCGTTCATGCGGACCCCGGTTCGCTCCGCCCCAGGGGCCGCGGGACCCTCAGGGGCGCCGAAACGGGCGCGGAGGCGGGCCGCCGGACGGGCGGCCGGGTGTGGTGTGCCTCATGTTAGGGGCGGGCGCGGCCGTGCTGACAGTCGGTTTCCGGAATTTCGCGCCCCGGCCCGCGCGCGTGCGGTGGCCCGGGCGCCGGGAACGCCCGTTCGACCGGCCCCGGTCCGCGGGCCTCAGCTGACGGGGAGTCGGGCGACGAGCAGGCGCCCTTCCATGGTGACGCCGCCGTCCATGGCCACCGCGAGGTCGTCGGCGTAGACGTAGGGGCCGGGGATGTGCGGCGGCTGGCCGTCGTCGGCGTGCACCGCGCCGGTGAGGTACGGGATGGGGCTGTGCCCGTGCACGATGCGGGTGCCGCCGTAGGTGTCGAGGAGTTCGTGGACGGCCGTCGGGCCGGCGTCGCCGCGGAAGGCGAAGCGCTTGGTGAAGCGGCGGAAGCAGTCCCACCACTCGTCGACGCCCTCGTCGGCGAGCAGGCTGTGGACGGCGTCGTTGACGTCGGGGATGGACTCGCCGTACTCCAGGTACGCGGTGGTGTCGGAGTGCAGCAGCAGGTGGCCGTCCTCCAGCGCGATGGCGGGCAGCCGGGAGAGCCAGCTGATGTGGTGGCCCTCCAGCCGGTCCAGGTCGTGCTGCTGGCCGCCGTTGAGCCGCCAGGCGGCGAGGAAGGAGGCGGTGCCGGCGGTGGACTGGACGGGTTCGTCGCCGTACCGGGCGGCGCCGAGGAAGAGCAGCTCGTGATTGCCCATCAGGGCGCGGCAGTAGCCGCCGGCGGCGGCGGCTTCGGCGGCGAGCTGCATCACGAGGTCGATGACGCCGATGCCGTCGGGGCCGCGGTCGGTGAAGTCGCCGAGGAACCAGATCCGGGAGCGGCCGGCGGACCAGTGGCCTTCGGCGTCGATCAGGCCCTGGTGGCGCAGCTCGGCGCGCAGCTCCTCCAGGTAGCCGTGCACGTCGCCGACGACGTAGAGCGGGCCGGGGGGCTCGCCGGGGCCGGGGGCGGGGTACGGGTAGCTGGGTGCGGAGGGGTCGGGCAGCGGCGGGCCGAGTTCGATGGTCGGCGGGTCGTCGCGGCCGGGGGCCTGGTGGGCGTGGTCCTGGTGGGCGGGGGACTGCTGGTCGGGCAGGGCCGGTTCGTAGCCGGGGTGGTCCTGGTGGGAACCGGGGTGGTCCTGGTGGGAGAAGAGCGGGGCGTTCTCCGGGGCGTGCACGGTGTGGTCCTGCCCGTCGGCGGGCCAGTGCTGCTCCAGGTAGCGGGCTCCGCCGTAGCCGCTGTAGGTCTCCGCTTCGTACGGCGTGCCGGGGTAGCCGGTGGCGGGCTCCGGTTCGTAGTAGGTGCCGTACGGCAGCACGTCGAGGTCCGGCTGGTGGCGGGGGCCTGAGTCGGGGTGTTCAGGCCCGGGGAAGCGGTCCTCGGGTGTCATTCGCCCATCATAGGAAGACCACTCTCCCGGCGTCGTCACCTGGTGGGTATCCAATCCTCCGGAGCGTCAGCCGGGCCGTCCCGCAAGGTCCGTTTTGTCCCGGCTCGGTATGGTCTAGACCTCGCCCGGGAGTCGGGGAGGGCTGACGGTGGTGCGCGGGCTCCGGCGCTGGGAGGACGCGCGAACGATCAGCTCGGTCGGCATCAGGGTGCCCGGTGGCGGGCCGGTGCCGGCGGTGCGGAAGCGCGGCGGGAAGAGCCGGGCGATGTCGACGCCCGTCCCGGAGTCGACGCCCTCGATGGCGTCGATGAGCAGGTTGACCACGGTGGTGCCGATCCGGCGGGGCTTGAGGGAGAGCGTGGTGATCGGCGGTTCGGTGGTGGCGTAGACGTCGCTCTCGCTGCAGCAGACCAGCAGCAGGTCGTCGGGGACCCGCAGGCCGTAGCGGCGGGCGGCGGCGAGCAGGTCGGTGCCGTTGGGGTCGAACAGGCCGTAGACGGCGTCGGGCCGGTCGGGGCGGGCGAGCAGCCGGTCGGCGGCGACGGCGCCGGCGGCCGGGTCGTGCGCGGGGTAGGCCTCGTAGACCGGCTCCTGGCCGACCTTGGTGCACCAGCCGAGGTAGGCCTCGGTGGAGAGCCGGGTGTAGGTGTCGGTGCTGGTGCCGGTGAGCAGGCCGATGCGGCGGGCACCGGCCTCGGAGAGGTGGTCGAGGATGCCGAGCACGGCGGCCTCGTGGTCGTTGTCGACCCAGGCGGTGACCGGGCAGTTGCCGGGCTTGCCGTCGCTGACGACCGGGACGCCGGACCGGTACAGCTCGCTGACCAGAGGGTCCTGGTCGGGCGGGTCGATCACCACGGTGCCGTCCAGGGCGATGTTGCCCCAGACGTCGTGGCGGGAGGAGGCGGGCAGCACCACCAGCGCGTAGCCGCGGCCGAGGGCGGCGCTGGTGGCGGCCCGGGCCATCTCGGCGAAGTACGCGAACTCCGTGAAGGTGAACGGTTCTTCACCGTAGGTCGTGACGGTCAGCCCGATCAGGCCGGACCGTCCGGTGCGCAGGGTGCGGGCGGCCGCGGAGGGCCGGTAGCCGAGGCGCTCGGCGACCTCGCGCACCCGGCTGCGGGTCTCGTCGGGCAGGCGGCCCTTTCCGTTCAGCGCGTCGGAGACGGTGGTGATCGACACTCCGGCGGCTGCTGCCACATCCCGGATGCCGGCCCGTTCCAGACGCCGTGAGGTGGTGGGACGCCGACCGCTCTGGTTGGCTGCTGCTGTCATGGCGGACCGATCGTATGGCTCCTGACAAGGGTCTGTGACCGGCGCATCGGGAGCCCTCGGAGATACGTTTCTCCAAGAGTGAGCCGGGGTGCGCTCCTTCGATACCCGCACGAAACCAGCCGTCTTACCTCTGACATGTGCCAAAGGAACCCGGCAGAATGGCTGATCTGCGCCTGTCACCCGACCGGGCATCTCACCCCTACGGGTGAGCGCGGTCGGTATCGTTCAAGGCACCCGACCGGGGTGCCCCGGACGCGTTCCGAGATCCCGGGCACGGTGGCGATCCCACAGGTGGCGGGGGCGACCGCACCGGAGAACACGCGCCGAACACGCGCCGAACGCGTGCCGAACGCGCGCGGACAGCATCGAGAAGGAGTAGGACCGTGACGAGTACGTCAGCGCAGGGCCCGCGGCTGCGGCCGACCCTGGACGGCATCCCCACCTACAAGCCCGGCAAGCCGGCCGGCGCCGACGCGTACAAGCTGTCCTCCAACGAGAACCCGTACGACCCGCTGCCCGGCGTGCTGGAGGCGGCGGTCGCGGCGGCCGGCTCGCTCAACCGCTACCCCGACATGGCCGTCGGCGAGCTCAGCGAGGTGCTGGCCGAGCGCTTCGGCGTGCCCGTCGAGCACATCGCCACCGGCACCGGCTCGGTCGGCGTCGCCCAGTCGCTGATCCTCGCCACGGCGGGCCCCGGCGACGAGGTGGTCTTCGCCTGGCGCTCCTTCGAGGCGTACCCGATCATCACCCAGGTCGCCGGCGCGACCCCCGTCCCGGTGCCGATCACCGAGGCCGGCGACCACGACCTGGACGCGATGCTCGCCGCGATCACCCCGAAGACCCGGCTGGTGTTCGTCTGCAACCCCAACAACCCCACCGGCAACGTGATCCACCGCGCCGAGCTGGAGCGCTTCCTGGACGCCGTCCCGTCCGACGTCCTGGTGGTCGTCGACGAGGCGTACATCGAGTTCATCCGCGACCCCGAGGTGCCCAACGGCATCGACCTCTACCGGGACCGCCCCAACGTCTGCGTGCTGCGCACCTTCTCCAAGGCGTACGGCCTCGCGGGCATGCGGGTCGGCTTCGCGATCGCGCACGAGCCGGTGGCCAACGCGCTGCGCAAGACCGCCGTCCCGTTCGGCGTCAGCCAGCTCGCCCAGAACGCCGCCGTCGCCTCGGTGCGCGCCGAGCAGGCGCTGCTGGAACGGGTGGACGCGCTGGTCGAGGAGCGCACCCGGGTGGTGGCCGGGCTGCGCGCCCAGGGCTGGGAGATCCCGGACTCGCAGGCCAACTTCGTCTGGCTGGGGCTCGGCGAGCGCTCGCAGGAGTTCGCCGTCGCGTGCGCCGAGGCCGGGGTGATCGTCCGGCCGTTCCCGGAGGGCGTCCGGATCTCGATCGGCGAGACCGAGGGCAACTCGATCTTCCTCTCGGTGGCCGAGGCGTTCCGCAAGTCGCTCTGATCCCTCCCTTCTCCGTAGGGGCGCGCCGTTCGCGGTGCGCCCCTACGGCGTTCCCGGGGGTCTGGGGCCGGTCGGCGGTGGGACCCGGGGCGCTGCCGGATGGCTGGAGATCACCGGAACTCACTGGGAGCCCGCTGGGAGTTCGGCCAACGACGGCCCACGGCACGGCCAAGGCGCCCGCGCGAACCGGGCGGTGTGACCGGAATGCCCGGATCCGCCCGGTCAGTCTTCTCCCAGCCCGCGCCCAGGGCTCCGCAAGAGCGCCCAGGAAAGCTGTCCGGCATGAAGGTGCTCCCGCGACGGCGAGGCGTCGTCCTCGTCAACTCCGCGCTCGGCGTGGCGCTCCTGGGCGGTGCCGCCCTGGTGTACGCCACAGTGAACAGCGGCACCAGTGCCGCCGCCGGCAAGACCCAGATCCGTACGGCGACCGTGGCCAAGGGAACGGTCCTGGCCACCGTGTCCGGAACCGGCACCCTGGTCTCACCGACCGACGCGGCCCAGGACTTCGCGACCGGCGGCCGGCTCACCTCGGTCAAGGTCGCGGTGGGGGACGCCGTCAAGAAGGGCCAGGTGCTCGCCACCGTCGACACCACGGCCGCCCAGCAGCAGGTGGACGCCGCCCAGGCGTCCCTCACCACGGCCAACGCCAACCTCACCAAGGCGCAGGCCGGTGTCACCACCACGACCACCCAGCCGCTGCCGGGTGCGACCTCCGGCGCCGGCGGCAACGGCGGCGGTGGTGGGGACCGCGGAGCGGGCGCGAACAGCACGCCCGCTCCGCAGACCACCACCATCACCACCACCAAGGTCGACGACGCGGCCGTCGCCCAGGCCCAGCAGCAGGTCGCCACCGCGCAGACCACCCTCGCCAACGCCCAGGCGGCGCTGACCGGCACCACCCTGACCGCCTCGGTGGACGGGACGGTCGCGTCCGTCTCGGCGAAGGTCGGCGACACCGTGGGCGCGAGCTCCGGCGGCTCGTCCGGCTCGTCGGGCTCCACCGGATCGACCGGGTCGACCGGCAAGTCGTCCACCGGCAGCGCCGCCTCGGGCGGCGCGCCGAGCGGCTTCATCGTGCTGACCAACCCGACCGGGATGCAGGTCACCGCCAACTTCTCCGAACTGGACTCGCTCAAGCTCAAGAAGGGCGAGGCGGCCACCGTCACCCTGAACGCGCAGTCCGACACCAAGTTCAACGCCAGTGTCCTGTCCGTCAGTTCGCTGCCCAGCAGCAGCGGCGGCAGCGCCGGCTCGACGGCCGTCCAGTACGCCGCCACGCTCCAGCTCAGCGGTGACACCAGCGCGCTGCGCACCGGCCTCAGCGCCACCGTCCAGGTGATCACCGGCGAGGCGGACAGCGCGCTGTCGCTGCCCACCTCCGCGCTCTCCGGCACCGGCGCCAGCCGCACCGCGACCGTGGTGCACCCGGACGGCTCCAGCGAGCGGGTCAGCGTCGGGGTCGGCGTCGAGGGCGACAGCACGGTGCAGGTGGTCTCCGGGCTGAAGGAGGGCGACAAGGTCGAACTCCCCACCACCAGCGGCGGCAACGGCTTCCCGAACGCCTCCTTCCCGGGGATCGGCGGCGGCCAGGGCCGTGGCGGCCAGGGCGGCGGCGCCGGCCTGGCGGGCGTCGGCGGGGGCGGCGGTGCCGCCGGCGGCGGCGGGGCCGGCCGGGGCGGTAAGGGCTGAGCATGCGTCACGTCATCGACAAGCGCGTCCCGGCGGCGCCCCCGCCCGTCATCCAGCTGCGCCGGATCACCAAGGCGTACGGGCACGGCGACGCCGTCGTGCACGCGCTGCACGGCCCGGAGGACCCGGACACCGGCGGCCCGCTCGGCGTCAGCCTGAACATCCACCAGGGCGACTACGTCGCGGTGATGGGCAGCTCCGGCTCCGGCAAGTCCACCATGATGAACATCCTCGGCTGCCTGGACGTCCCGACCGCCGGCCGCTACCTGCTGGACGGCATCGACGTCGGCCACCTCGACGAGGGGCAGCTCGCGCTGGTCCGCAACCGCAAGATCGGCTTCGTCTTCCAGTCCTTCAACCTGATCCCGCGCACCACCGCGCTCGCCCAGGTCGAGCTGCCGCTCGCCTACGCGGGCGTCCGGGCCTCGGAGCGGCGCCGCCGAGCCCTGGCCGCGCTCTCCCTGGTCGGCCTCGCCGAGCGCGCCGGGCACCGGCCCAACCAGCTCTCCGGCGGCCAGCAGCAGCGCGTCGCGGTCGCCCGGGCGCTGGTCACCGCACCGGCGATGCTGCTCGCCGACGAGCCCACCGGCAACCTGGACAGCCGCTCCACCGAGGAGGTCCTCGACCTCGTCGACGCGCTCAACGCCACCGGCCGCACCGTCGTCCTGATCACCCACGAGGACGAAGTCGCGCGGCACGCCAAGCGGGTGCTCCGGCTGGTCGACGGCCGGATCGTCAGCGACGTTCGGCAGGCCCCGGTGGACGGGCCGCCGCCGCTGCTGCGCGAACTGGGGGTGTCGGCGTGATCCTCTGGCAGATGCTCCGCTTCGCGGTCGGCGGCCTGGCCGCCAACAAGGTGCGCTCGGCGCTCACCATGCTCGGGGTGCTGATCGGCGTCGCCTCGGTGATCCTGCTGCTGGCCGTCGGCAACGGTTCGTCGGTGGCGGTGAAGGAGTCGATCACCTCGCTCGGCACCAACTCGCTCACGGTCAGCTCCGGTTCGGCCAGCGGCGGCGCCCGTGCCACCTCCTCGGTGAAGAAGCTGACGGTCGCCGACGCCAAGGCACTGGCCGCCGACACCGACTCGACCGCGATCAGGTCGGTCGCCCCGGTGGTCACCACCAGCGGGACGGCGCTGTACGGGGACATCTCGTACAGCCCCGGCTCGATCGTCGGCACCTACCCGGCGTACTTCGAGACCGCCAACCAGAAGGTCGCGCACGGCGAGTACTTCACCGACGACGACGTGCTCGGCTCGCGCAAGGTCGCGGTGCTCGGCGCCACGACGGCCAAGCAGCTGTTCGACACCGTGGACCCGGTCGGCAAGAAGATCGTCCTCGGCGGCACCCCGTTCACCGTGGTCGGCGTGCTCCAGGCCAAGGGCGGCAGCGGCTTCACCGACCCGGACGACGTGGTGATCGCCCCGCTGCCGACCGTGCAGAACGCCTTCACCGGCTTCGGGGCCGTCAACCAGATCCTGGTGCAGGCCAGTTCGGCCGACAGCACGACCGCGGCCCAGGCCGAGATCACCCGGGTGCTGCTCGGCACCCACGCGATCGCCGACCCGACCAAGGCCGACTTCCGGATCACCAGCCAGTCCTCGCTGCTCACGGCGAGGGAGAGCACCACGAAGACCTTCACCGTGCTGCTCGGCGCGGTGGCGGCGATCTCGCTGCTCGTCGGCGGGATCGGGATCACCAACATCATGCTGGTGACGGTCACCGAGCGGACCAGGGAGATCGGCATCCGCAAGGCGCTCGGCGCCCCGCGCGCGGTGATCCTCGGGCAGTTCCTGACCGAGTCGACCCTGCTCTCCGTGCTAGGCGCCGGTCTCGGGGTGGCCGCCGGGATCGCCGGCTCGCACTTCAGCATCGTCGGCATCAAACCGGTGGTGATCCCCGAATCCGTGATCGGCGCGTTCGGCATCGCCGTCGCCATCGGGCTGTTCTTCGGCAGCTACCCCGCCAACCGGGCCGCCTCGCTGCGGCCGATCGACGCCCTCCGGCACGAGTAGGACTCCCATGAGCAACGAGATCGCCACGGTCAGCAGCAGCACGCCGGCCGAGCAGGTCGCCCTGCTCGCCACCCCGCCGGACGCCCGCGACGTCACCGCCGAGCTCGCCGCCCCGCCGCGGCGCAAGCTGCCCTGGCTCAGCCTGGTGCTGGCGGGGGGCGTCATCGCCAGCGGGGCCTTCGCGGGCGGGGTCTGGTACCAGCAGAACCACGGGACGAAGAGCGGCTCCTCGCACGCGACGGCCTCTGGCGCTGTGCCGCAGCAGCGGGCGGCCGGGGCGGCCGGGGCGAGCGGTGGCGGGTACGGGCAGGGCGGCTCCCGCCGGGGTGGTCAGGGTGGTGGTCAGGGCCAGGGCACTGGTCAGAGCCAGGGCGGGCAGGCCGGGCTCACCCGGGGCACGGTCAAGGCCGTCGACGGCACCACCGTCTACCTGACAGACGCCAACGGCAACACCGTCAAGGTCACCACCGGCGACGCGACGAAGGTCCAGCTCAACAAGGAGGGCAAGGTCGCCGACCTCCAGCCCGGCCAGAGCGTGACCGTCGTCGGCACCCCCGACGCCAACGGCGGCTACGCGGCCAGCCAGCTCGTCGAAGGCGCGGCCGCCGGTGCGGGTGGCGCGGGTGGCTTCGGCGGCGGTGGCTTCGGCGGTGGCGGTGCTCCCAGGAACCCGTCCGGGGGCTGACCCCGTAGCTCCCGGACGCCGCGAGGCCCTCGCCCATCCCTGGGGCGAGGGCCTTCGCATGTGGTCAGCGCTGGTTGTCGCGTTCGTCGCCGGGGTGTGGCGTTTTGAGGGTCGCGATGGCACCGAGGGCCACGATGACGATCGCGGGCGCGAGGAGGAAGACCAGGGCCGCGCCGACGAAGAAGCTCATCACCCCCACGCCTCGTCCCGTTCCACGTCGCGGAGGAGGTGGAGGAGGTTGAGCAGAGTGCTCACGGGGGCGTTGCCGAAGTCGACGAGGATCCGGCCGTCGAGGGTGGTCTCGTGGGGGAAGGCGGAGCCCCAGAGGAGACCGTAGGAGCGTCCGCGCTGGTGCACCTCGCCGAGCAGGGCGACGATCTGGGGCGGGGTGTAGTCGCGCATCCGGGGGTCGTCCGGCGCGACGGGTTCGCGGGCGGCGCTCACGCGGCGAAGTCCAGCTCGTACCAGACCGTTTTGCCGCGCTCCTGGGTGTCCACGCCCCAGCGGTGCGTGAGCCCCTCGATGAGCTGGAGCCCCCGGCCGGCGGTGGCCAGGTCGGGGAGCTGGTGTCGCTCGGGGAGGACGTCGCTCTCGTCCGAGACGGAGACCCGGAGGGTGCCGCCGAGGAGGGAGAGGAGGACGACGGGGGAGGCGGTCTTACCGTGTCGCCACGCGTTGACGACCAGTTCGGCCAGGGCGAGTTCGGCGAAGAAGATGGTCTCGGCGTCCCACCCGGAGCGGGTCAGGGCGTCCCGCAGGGACTGCCGGGCGAGCGCGAGCGAGGGGGTGTTGAGGGTGCACACGGGAACCTCCGCGAGGCTGCTGGTGTGGGGAGGGGGGATGCCTTCAGCGTGCGGGCAGCAGGCGCCTACTACCCGGCGAACAGGCATTGCTGACGATCCGTCGGATCGATCTGGGGTTGACGATAGCGCATCGGAACTTAAATTTAGGTAGTTGCGAGGAAGATCCCTCTCCCGGGGGACGGATGGTCCTTGCCGTAGCCGACGCGGCACACTGATCCCACAGGATGTTGAGAGGACGCCATGCCAGGTCGCCACAACCCAACCCTTCGTCAGCGTCGCCTGGGCGCTGAACTGAGAAAGATGAGAGAGCAAGCGGGCCTCGGGGGCAGCCAACTTGCTCGTGTGCTCGGAGTGAGCCCTGCCCAGGTGACGCAGATGGAGAGCGGGAAGACCAGCGTCAGTGTGGACCGGCTCCGTACAGTCGCCGATGCCTGCGAGTGCTACAACCAGCCGCTCATCGACGCCCTCAACGGCATCATCACAGTGCGAGACAAGGGTTGGTGGGAGCAGTACCGCAACCACATCCCCGACGTCTTCCTCGAATCCGCCGAGCACGAGGACTTCGCGGCAACGACGATCAGGGTTTGCGCGTCGACGTTCCTTCCGGGACTTCTGCAGACAGACGACTACACACGAGGAATCTTCAGTCGACGGATCCCTCGACTTCCTGCCGACGAACTCGATCTGCATGTCGCGTTCCGTTCGGAGCGCAGAACAAGGGTCCTTCAGGGCCCTCGGAAGAAGCTCGAAGCCTATCTACATGAGTCCAGTCTGCTCACACGCTTCGGTGGCACCGACGTGCTGCGAGGGCAGCTTCACAGCCTGATCGATGACTCCCTCAGGGATGACATAAGCATCCGCGTCATCCCCTTCACCGCCCACACCTATCCCGGACCGGTCGAGAGCCTCATCTACACCTCCGGGGAGGTACCCGAGCTTGATACGGCCGAGGTGGAGTCATCGCAGGGCCCGATTTTCTTCGACGCCCCGAGCGAGCTTGAGTCCTATCGTGAAGTCTTCAACCGCATCGAGAAGGCTGCTCTCAATGGCGAGGATTCGCGAGATCTGATCCATCGCACGGCCAAGAACCTGAAAGGCTGAGATGTCTCAAGACCAATGGCAGAAGTCGTCCTTCAGTAGCTCCAGCGACAACTGTGTGGAGGTCCGCGCGGTCGCCGGACTGATCGAACTCCGGGAGTCCGACGAGGGCGAGGTCATCGTCCGCACCACCGCCCTCAAGTTCGCCGCGTTCCTCCGGGGCGCGAAGGCCGGGGAGTTCGACCACTTCACCGGTGACGCCTGAGCGAAACGATCCGGCGGCCCCTTGCTGCTCTCGCAAGGGGCCGCCGGTGTGACTGCTGTCAGTGCTGCGGGCCGGGCGGGGTGGTGGCGGGGGCGCCCGTGCCGGTGCCGGTGTTGTTCGGGTCGGACTTGGGTGCCGGGTCGGGGATGTCGGCCATCGGCAGGGACTTCTTGGGCGTGCCGCGCAGGGCCTGGTTCATGGCGTCCTGCCAGATCGGGCCGGGGCCGTCGGCGCCGAACACCTCGCTGTGGTACTTCCCGTTGATGGTGATGTTGCGCATCTCGACGCCGCCGTTGGGGCCGCCGAGCCAGACGGCGGTGGCGAGCTGCGGGGTGTAGCCGTTGAACCAGGCGGCCCGCTTGCGGTCCGAGGTGCCGGTCTTGCCGGCGATCTGCCGGTTGTCGTCCAGGTTGAGCGCCGCGCCGGTGCCCTTGTTCTCGGTCACGCCGTTCAGGACGGTGTTCATCGCCCGCGCCGTGTCATCGGAGAACGCCTTCTCGCACTGGCCGGCCGGGACGGGGACGTCCTTGCCGTCCACGGTGGTGATCTTGTTGATGGCGATCGGGGCGCAGTGCGTGCCCTGGGCGGCGAAGGTCGCGTAGATGTTGGCCATGGTCAGCGGGCTCATCTCCTCCACTCCCAGCGCCATCGCGGGGACCTCCTCCAGCGGCTTGCCGCTGGCCTTGCCGGTGACGCCCAGCTTGTTGGCCATCTGCTTGACCGCGCAGAGGCCGATCTCCTGCTCCATCTGCACGAAGTAGGTGTTGACCGAGAGCGCCATCGCCTGCTTCAGCTGGTAGGGGCCCTTCTCGTTCTCGCTTTCGTTGGGCACCACCGTCTTGGGCCGGCCCTGGTTCTTCCAGGTGCCCTCGCAGGTCTTCATCGTCGGGTACTCGAGCTTGTTCGGGGCCGAGTACTCCTGGGTCGCCGGCAGGCCGGCCTCCAGGGCGGCGGCCGCGACGACCGGCTTGAACGTGGAGCCGGGCTGGAAGCCGTTGCCGCCGCCCATCGCCGCGTCGACGTTGAGGTTGACGACGGTCTGGTTCTTGTTGGCGTCCAGGCCGTACGGGCGGGTCTGGGCCATGGCGAGGATCTTGCCGGTGCCCGGCTCGACCATGGTGGCGGCGGCCGAGACGCTGTCGGTGATCTTCACGTTGGAGGTCACGGCGTTCTGGGCGGCAGCCTGCTTGTCCGGGTCCAGCGTGGTGTAGATGTTCAGGCCGCCGGTGTCCCAGAACTTCTTGCGGTCGGCGGCGCTCTGGCCGAACGCCGGGTCCTGCTTGACCACGTGCCGGACGTAGTCGCAGAAGAAGCCCATGCCGCCCTGGGCGGTGGCGGTGATGCAACCGTTCTGCGGGTCCTTGAAGTTGAGACCCAGCGGGGCGGCCTTCGCCTCCTTGGCCTGGTCCGCGGTGATGTGCTTGTTCTCCAGCATCTTGTCGATGACCGTGTCCCGCCGTTTCTGCGCGGCCACCGGGTGCAGCTTCGGGTCGTACTGGGAGGGGTTCTGCACCAGCCCGGCCAGCATGGCGGCCTCGGCGATGGTCAGGTCCTTGTTGCTCTTGCTGAAGTAGCGCTGGGAGGCGGCCTCCACGCCGTAGGCGCCGTTCCCGTAGTACGTGATGTTGAGGTAGTTGGTGAGGATCTGGTCCTTCGACAGGTCCTCCTCCAGCTTGATCGCGACCTTGAGCTCCTGGATCTTGCGACCCAGGGTCTTGCGCTGCGCTTCCTGTACCGCGGCCTGGTCCTCGCCCGCCTTCTCGACGTTGACGTTCTTCACGTACTGCTGGGTCAGCGTCGAGGCACCCTGCGAGGCGGTGCCGCTCTCGGCGTTCTTGCTGATCGCGCGGAGCACGCCCTTGAGGTCGACGGCGCCGTGCTCGTAGAACCGGGCGTCCTCGATGTCGACTTGAGCCTGTCGCATGAACGGCGACATCTGCTCAGGGGTGATGACCGTGCGGTCGCGCTCGTACACCTTGGCGATCAGGCCGCCCTTGGCGTCGAAGATCTGCGTCGCCTGGGTGAGCGGCGGAGTCTTGAAGTCACTGGGGATGTCCTCGAAGCCCTCCGCCGTGCCCTTGGCGGTCAGCCCGAAACCGCCGGCGGCGGGCAGGGCGAGGCCAGCCAGCAGCACACCGGACACCACGCTCGCCGCCAGGAAGATCGCACCGAAGCGGGCCAGCCGGAGCGGCGTCCTGCGGGGCGGGGGGAGAGCCACACTGTCGGAGGAATTCAATATCGGAGGGAGATTCGATTCCATCCCGGAATGCTAGTCCTCACGCACTCTGCGGATCGAACGTTTTTTCGCTCAAGGCTGTCACGGCTGTGCAACAGCTAGCGGAAGTCGACCGCGGCGCGTCAAATCGCATACGCACCAAATTGGCGCAATAGAAATACAGGCCGCCTTTAACTAATCCAGCCCCCCCAGCGACACACCACGGACCACGCCTGCGGCACCCGTGGCTCCCGCCTACCGCGCCCTCCCCTCTCGCGGCCCTGACACCACTTAGATGCCGCGAACGGGCCGAAAGGTTGCCTACGCCCGGTGAGCCCCGACGCCGACTCGTGCGATCCGCCCCCACCCAGCCCCACCGACGGCACCCCTGCGCGCCCCGCACCCAGTCGCCGGCGGTACGTCACGGCGCTGCCCGCGCCCCGGCGCAGGAAGTCGGCCAAGCCGACTTCCTGCGCCGAAGCCGCCTCCCCCTCGCGCCCACCCGCGCGAGGGGCTGCCGCCGGACAGGCGTGCGGTCGATGAACTTCTGATCACCTGTTCGAAGTTGGGCGGTTTCCAGTATCGGAAACGCGAACCTCTTGCCGTGTCGTGGTTGCCTCGGGAGCATCGTGGGGGTGGCGAGCGATCGAGGGGGCAATGGTGGAGCTGACAAGGCTTGCGGGTTCCTGTGACGAGGGTGATTGTCCAACTCTGGACCTGACTGATCAGGGGAACCCGGTCCCGGAGGCTCCGGACTTCTGGCTGTTCGATGACGAGACCGTGGCTGCGATGAGCTATGACGGGAACGGCAAGTATCTCGGAAGTGAATTCCTCGACGGCGGTCGGATCGATGAGTTCAGGGCGTACCGTGACACGGTGATGGCGCGGTCCGTGCCGTTCGCGGAATGGTGGGACCAGTACGGCGAGTGAACAGAACACGTCTCGGGTCGGCGCTGCGGGAACTTCGGCAGGCTTCAGGCAAAGAAGCCAAGGCCGTGGCCCGCAGCGCTGTCATGTCTGCGAGCAAGTTGAGCAAGATCGAGACCGGCAAGGTGTCACCCACCGTCGTGGACGTGGACCGCATCCTCACGGCTATAGGCGTGTCCGATGACGTCAAGGCCGAGTACATGGGTGCTGCGCGGGCGGAGGCCACGGAGGCGACAGCGTGGCGTCTGATCCGGCGTCTGGGCTACCACCGCAAGCAGCAGCAGATCAAAGCGTTGGACGACTCGACCAAGCTTCTTCGCCTGTTCCAGCCTTCCCTGGTTCCCGGGCTGCTGCAAACCCCGGAGTACGTGCGTGCCGTGTTCGCGAGAAGGGGCCTCACCGAAGAGCAGTTGTCGAGGGTGATCGCAGCACGCCTTGCAAGGCAGCAATCCCTCTACGACACCACCAAGACGCTGCGATTCGTCATCACCGAGCCTGTTCTCCGGTGGCGACTGGTCCCGCCCGCAATGATGGCCGGACAGTTGGACCGTATCGTCTCCGTATCCCGCCTGCCGCATGTGGATATTCGAATTGTGCCTCTCGCTGCACCGCAGTCCGACGTGCCGGCACACTCCTTCGTCATCCGGGATGACCGCATGGTCACGGTCGAAACCGTCCATGCCGAGGTGGTAGTCACTAACCCTCGCGACGTTGAGGTCTATGTTCGAAAGTTCGACGGGTTCGTGGGCGTGGCCTTGCCCGGTGACGAGATGCGCAGCCTGATCGAGAGCATCAGGGACGAGTTCTTGAGGGAACAGGAAATCGCCTTCTAGCGCGCCTTGCCGCCCTATATGTTGGTGCTCGCCCGCCACGGGTGAGGCGGCAGCCCCGATGCGCGATGTCCTCGAATTAATCTGACAAATCGCAGAGTTGGCGTCGATGGCGTGGCGTGCGGGATCGTGGGTCGACTGCGCGAGAAGCGTGAGAGTGGCCCGACCGATGAAGGGGCGAACCCATGAAGAAGATCGGTGCGCGGCTCTGGCGGATCATTCGGGGGCCGATGCAGTGGCGGGTGCTGTGGTTGTGGCACTCGAAGTTCATGGTCGGCGTGACGGGCATCGTCCGTGACCAGGACGGCCGGGTGCTGCTGCTGAAGCACCGCATGTGGCCGGAGGGCCGGCAGTGGGGGCTGCCGACTGGCTACGCGAACGCGAAGGAGACCTTCGAGGACACCGTCGTGCGCGAGGTCCGGGAGGAGACCGGGCTCACGGTGAAGGTCTGCGAGCTGGCGCACCTGAAGAGCGGTTACCAACTGCGGGTCGAAGTCGCCTACGAGGCACTGTACGTCAGTGGCCGGATCGAGGTGGCCTCGTTCGAGATTCTGGAGGCTCGATGGTTCTCGCCGGACGATCTTCCCGAGGGACTGCAGGAGTCACACCGACAACTGATCGACCGTCAGCGCTTTTGACCCTTGGTCGCTCGCTCACGGTTGAGTGGATCGCCGTCGCTGAATCGGTGCCTTTCGAGGAGTACGTCAAGGGCATTGACGCTTGATCCGAAGCAGCCGGGCCTCATGGGTGGCGGCAGGTCATCTCGGCTTCACCAGGCCGATGTCGGAGACCGGGCCTAGGTGGGTGAGCTTGTCGGGGTTGGAGACGGCGTGGACGGCCTGGATGGTGCCGTCGGCGATGTCGAGTTCGAGGACGCTGGCGACGCGGCCGGCGGCGTCGTGGAGGACGGCGCCCGGGCGGCCGTTGACGGTGGCGGGCGTCAGCGTGACGCCGAGTTTGCGGTTGCGGCGGAGGCCGCCTATGAGGAGCTGGGCGACGCGGCGCAGGCCGGTGAGGGCCTTGCCGAGGGCGCGGGCCTTGCCGCCGCCGTCGCCGTGGAAGACGACGTCGGGGGAGAGGAGTCGGAGCAGGGCGTCCAGGTCGCCGCCTTCGGTGGCTTCGAAGAACCTGCGGGCGAGTTCGTCGGCCTCCGCCTTGCGCGCCCGGGTGTCGACGGCTTGGGCGGAGGGGGCGAGGCGCTTGCGGGCGCGGGTGAGGATCTGGCGGCAGTTGGCCTCGGACTTGCCGACGGCGTCGGCGATCTCCGGGTAGCCGTACCCGAAGGCCTCGCGGAGCATGAACACCGCCCGCTCGGTCGGGGAGAGGGCCTCCAGCAGGACGAGGAACGCCATCGACAACGCGTCGGCCAGCTCGGCGTGTTCGGCCGGCCCCGGGCGGTCGGCGGTGACCACGACGGGTTCGGGCAGCCACTCGCCCACGTACGTCTCCCGGCGGACCCGGGCCGACGTCAGGTGGTTGATGCCCAGCCTGGTCACCGACGTGGTCAGGTACGCCTTGAGGTTGGTGATCGTGGTCCCGGCCTGGTCGGCCCGGGTCAGACCGAGGAAGGCGGCCTGGACGATGTCCTCGGCGTCGCCCACGGAGCCCGTCATCCCGTAGGCGATGGAGAACAGCAGCGGCCGGTATCCGGTCGCGTCCGTGGTGATGGCTGATTCCGGCACTGGAACCCCTCCCTCGGTTCGCCGAGCAGGGTATCCAACGGCGCCCAGGTGGCAGTGACGCAGATCACATCCGTACCTGTCACGGCCCGCCGGGGTGCCCTGTCTCAGAGGGCACCAGCGGACAACGACAAGGGAGCACACGATGGAAGCCCGCCTGAACCCCTTCGCCAGCCAGACCATGTCCAAGTTCCTCAAGCACCTCATCGCGGCCAACAAGGTGATCGTGGAGTCGACTCTGCCGTTCGCGACGCAGGAGTTGGTGAAGCTGCGCGCCAGCCAGATCAACGGCTGCGGCTTCTGCGTCGACATGCACTTCAAGGACGCCGTGCACGGCGGGGAGGAGGCGACCCGCCTCAACCTGGTCGCGGCCTGGCGGGAGGCGACGGTGTTCACCGACGCCGAGCGCGCCGCCCTGGAGCTGGCGGAGCAGGGCACCCGCCTGGCCGACGCGGCCGGCGGGGTCACGGACGAGGCCTGGGCGAACGCCGCGCAGCACTACGACGAGGAGCAGCTCGCGGCCCTGGTGTCCCTCATCGCGATCATCAACGCCTTCAACCGCGGCAACGTCATCACCCGGATGCCCGCCGGCGGCTACCGGCCCGGTCAGCACGCCTGACCGGAGCCCCTTCCGCGGTCGGGGAGTGGTCTCCCCGGCCGCGGGCGTCGGGTTCCCGGCCGTCGGGTTCTCGGCCGTCGGTGCTTCCGGGGCGTTACCGTCCGTGCGCATACCACCCAGCCTGTGCTGGGGGCCTTGTGCTTCAAAAACCGACCGATAAGGTGTTAATCCAACATTCATCGATGCCGCATAGCCTCCGGGGGCTAGCCTCATGCCGAATGCCATCGTCCGACCAGGAGGCGAAAGCCCCGTGCAAGGCACAGTCACCACACCAGGCGGGTCCGCGGTGGCCGGCGGCCCTGGCGAGGCCTTCCTCCTCGTCGTCGACGACGAACCCAACATCCGCGAGCTGCTCGCCGCCTCGCTGCGCTTCTCCGGTTTCCGGGTCGCCTCCGCCGCCAGCGGCACCGAGGCCCTCGACCTGATAGCCGTCGAACGCCCCGACCTCGTCGTCCTCGACGTGATGCTCCCGGACCTCGACGGCTTCACCGTCGTCGAGAAGCTGCGCGAGCGGACCAACCGCGGCCAGATCGCCGGGCCCGTGCACGGCCACCCCGGCGACCACCTCCCGGTGCTCTTCCTCACCGCCAAGGACGGCGTCGGCGACAAGGTCCAGGGCCTCGCCGCGGGCGCCGACGACTACGTCACCAAGCCGTTCAGCCTGGAGGAGCTGATCGCCCGGATCCGCGCCATCCTGCGCCGCTCCGGCGGGCCCGCCGAGGACGGCCGGCTCATCGTCGCCGACCTCAGCCTCGACCCGGTCGCCCACGAGGTCACCCGGGCCGGCACCCCCGTCGCGCTCTCCCCGACCGAGTTCAAGCTGCTGCACTACCTGATGGCCAACGTCGGCCGGGTGGTCTCCAAGGCGCAGATCCTCGACCACGTCTGGGCCTACGACTTCGGCGGCGACCTCTCCATCGTCGAGTCGTACATCTCCTACCTGCGCCGCAAGCTCGACTCCGGCCCGGCCCACGGCCCCAAGCTGATTCACACCGTGCGCGGCATCGGCTACGCGCTGCGCCGCCCCCCGCAGGGCTGACCGGTCCGCTCCGTGCCCGCCCGGCTCTCCACCCGGCTGTCGGTGTTCCGGCGGCGGCTCTCCCGGCTGCCCCTGCTCCGGCGGCCGTTCTCCCGGCTGTTCTCCCGGCTGTCGAGGCTGACCGGGCTGTCCCGGCTGTCCCTGCGCGCCCGGCTGCTGGTGCTCGCGCTGGTGCTGGTCACCACCGGGCTGGCGGTCAGCGACGCCGTCGTGCTCGGCACCGTCCGGGTGCAGCTGGTCGATCAACTCGACGAGCAGCTCCAGCGGTACGGGCTGCCGCTGTCCCACAAGGGCCCGGTACGGGTCGGCACCCCGGAGGCCGGGCGCCCCGCCGTCACCGGCAAACGCAGCACCCTGCCCAGCCAGTACCTGGTCCAGTACCTCTCCTCGGACGGCAAGGTGCAGGCCGTCATGCGCCAGCCCGTCTCCGACAGCGACCCGGCGCCCCAACTCGCCGGCCTCGACCCGACCCGCACCGAGCCCGACGTCCCCTTCGACCTGCCCGACCAGCGCGGCCACTACAACTGGCGGGTCCTCGTGCTGCCGATCCAGACCCCCCGGGCCCCGGCCGCCGCCAGCCCCAGCGACTACGCCTCGCCCGCCGTCACCGCGACCTACGTCATGGTGGCCGTCTCCCGCGCGGACATCGACGCCACCGTCGGCAAGCTGCGCAGCTCCTTCCTCGCGATCGGCGGCGCCGTCCTGCTGCTGATCGCCGGGCTCGGCTTCTTCGCCGTCCGGGCCGGGTTGCGGCCACTGCGCCGGATCGAGGCCGGCGCCGCCCGGATCGCCGACGGCGAACTCTCCCACCGGATGCCGGAACTCTCCCCCGGCACCGAGGTCGGGCGGCTCTCCATCGCGCTCAACGGCATGCTCACCCAGATCGAGGCAGCCTTCGCCGCCCGCGCCGAATCCGAGGCCCGGATGCGCCGGTTCGTCGCCGACGCCTCGCACGAACTGCGCACCCCGCTCGCCGGGATCCGCGGCTTCACCGAGCTCTACCGGATGGGCGCGCTGCCCACCGACGGGGACGTCAAGCGGACCATGACCCGGATCGAGAGCGAGGCCGTCCGGATGGGCGCCCTGGTCGAGGACCTGCTGGTGCTCGCCCGGCTCGACGAGGAACGCCCGCTCGACCTCGCCCCGATGGACCTGCGCACCCTCGCCGCGGACGCGCTGCACGACCTCACCGCCCTCGACCCGACCCGGCCCGTCTCCCTCACCGGCCCGTCCGGCACCGGCGCCCCCGGCGCGGCCCCCGTCCTCGGCGACGAGGCCCGGCTGCGCCAGGTGGTCACCAACCTGGTCGGCAACGCGGTCAAGCACACCCCGCCCGGCACCCCCGTGCGGATCGGGGTCGGCGGCGCGGGCGGTGTCTGCCTGCTGGAGGTCGCCGACGCCGGGCCGGGGCTCACCGACGGCCAGGCCCAGCGGGTCTTCGACCGCTTCTACCGGGTCGACGCCTCCCGCAGCCGGCACGGCGGAGGCGGCGCCGGACTCGGCCTCGCCATCGCCACCGCGCTCACCCACGCGCACGGCGGCACCCTCACCCTGGACACCGCCCCCGGCGCCGGCGCCACGTTCCGGGTCGAACTGCCCACCAACGGTGACCGGACTTCCTGACGGCATTGTCGACACGTCAATTCCCTTGCCGACCAAGCAATGGCGGGCCGTTTTCATTGCCGGAACGCGGCATGGAGCGTAAAGAATCCGTGTGCCTATGATCAACGCCGTCGGGTCGTCAAGAACAGCCCGGCACACGGCTTTTGCTTTCTTTCCGACCCGAAAGGGGTCATTGTGAAACTCCGCCGTACGCTGGTCTCGGCCGCCCTCGTCGCCGCCGTGATCTCGCCCGCAGCCATGCTCTCCGCGGCACCCGCCTTCGCGGAGTCGGCTTCGACGGCGCAGACCCGGAACGACACCGGCTCGATCGCGGAGCTGGAGAAGGCCGCCGCCACCGCGGCCAAGGCCCACCAGGCCGCCGTCGCCGCCGAGGCCGCCGGGCAGGCCGAGACCACGGCCTTCATGAACAACCCGCAGCCCTACCTCGGCAAGCTCCAGGAGGCCCAGGCCGCCGCCAAGACGGCCGCCGCGGCCCACGAGAAGACCTACAACGAAGCCGTGGAGGCCTCGGCCGCGTACCGCTCCGCGAAGCCGGAGGAACTGGAAGCGGCCAGGGTGCGGATGCTGGCGGCGTTCGACGCCGCCAACGCCGCCACCGACGCGGACACCAAGGCCAAGGCCGCCGTGACCGCCGCCGGCACGGCGCTGGACGACGCCAAGGTCGCGGCGATGCGCAAGCTCGGCGTGCTGCAGGAGGCCACCAAGACCGCGGCCGCCGCCCAGGCCACCGCGGACAAGGCCCTCGCCGAGGCCAAGGCCGCCGCCGAGAAGCCGGTCGACAAGCCGGCCGACAAGCCCGCCGACAAGCCGAGCGAGAAGCCGGTCGAGCAGCCCGCCCCGGCCCCGGCGGAGCAGCCGGCCCAGCAGTCCGCCGCCGTCACCCCGGTCTCGGACACCACCGCGACCACCACCACCAACGGCACCGGCGCCGGCACCAAGGCGACCACCGCGAGCAGCCAGGCCAGGTCGACGACCGCCGCCCCGGCCAAGGCGACCACCGGTTCGACCACCGAGCTCGCCGAGACCGGTTCCAACCCGGCCACCCCGTACCTGGCGCTGGGTTCCGGCCTGGCCCTCAGCCTGGGTGCCGCGGCCCTCTACGTCTCCCGCCGCAAGCCGGCCCGCTCCTCCTCCTGATCCACCCGGTTCGCGCCCGCTCGGGAGGAGGGCGCGAACCCCACAGCACCCCCGAACCGCAGGGCAGGCCCCCTCCCGGCCCGCCCTGCGGTTTCGCGTTTCCCGGCCCCGAAACGCCCCGATCGGGTGAACCCCCGCCGTTCACCCGACCGGCCCCCCGGTCCTGTGCGACGGTCCAGGTGCTCACTCACGCACCGGGAGATCGCTATGGACCCTGATCAGAGGTTATGGAAGGCCTGGAAGGCCATGGCCGTCCCGAAGATCGCGCGCGCAGAGATCGGAGATGACAGCATCACCATCTCGGTCATCGGTGACCTCCGCCATGCGGCGGTGGGAGGTGGCCTCAGGAAGGCGCTGACGAAGCACCTGCGCGGGACGGGGTACACGGCGACGCAGGGCCGTTATGTGATCGCCGGTTTGAAGGCGATGAAACCTGACTTCGCCGTGGCACCGGACGACACGAAGGCGATCGAACACCCGGAGGGTGTGGGGCTTCTGGCGTCCGGGATCCCCCTTGTCGCCGAGGTCGTGTGGCCCGACTGCTACGAACGCCGTGACCAGGAATTCAAGCCGCGCGCCTACGCTTCCGCGGACATTCCGGTGTACGTGGTCATCGATGACTACGGTCACGGCGGTACCGTGACCGTACTTTCCCGCCCCGACCCCGAACGCCGTGCGTACGCGTCCTCGACCCGGATCCCGTACGGCGAGGAGGCCGTGATCCCCGAGGGCCCCGCCAAGGGGTTCGTGATCGGGCCGGAGGTCACCGGTGAGCGCCGTGGCTGATCCCGTGGTTGATCCCGTGGTTGATCCCGGCGTGTCGTTCCGGCGGGACCTGTCCGAGTGGCGGATCGCGCTGGTCGCGTGGCGGCTGCTGGTGCTGCAGGCGGCGGATCCGGTGGTGGGGGCCGGGATGGCCGAGCACTCGACGTACCAGGCGCATCCGTGGCGGCGGGTGGAGCACACGCTGGGGAGCGGGCGGCGGCTGTTCTACCAGGACGGGGAGGCGCTGCGGAGGGAGGTCGCGCGGCTGGACCGGGCGCACAAGCGGATCCGTGGGACGGCGCCGGACGGGCGGGCGTACGACGCCGAGGACGCGGCGACCCGGGCGTGGGTGCTGCTGACGCTGTTCGAGTGCGTGGTCGCGATGCGGCGGCTGGGCGGGGATCCGTACGACGCCGGTCAACTGGAGGCGGCGTACCAGGAGTTCACCGGGTCGGTGGCGGCCTTCGGGCTGCCTGAGGGTGAACTTCCCCGCAGTGCGGCCGAGTTGCCCGCGTACTTCGCCCGGGCGGCGCGCGAGCGGCTGGAGCTCACCGAGGCGGCCCGCTACCTGCTGGAGGACATGCTGCGCGGGGCGCCGCGGCCGCGGCGGCTGTGGTTCCTCGGCGACGCCGGGTGGCGGGTGCTGCGGGCGGTGGTGGCGCGGGCGATCACGGCGCTGACGGTGGCGGATCTGCCGCCGGCGGTGCGGGAGCGGTTCGGGCTGGTGCGGACGCGGCGGGCCGCGCTGCTGTCCTGGCTGCTGCACCGGGGCGCCGGCGCGGTCGTCCCGCTGCTGTCGGACCGGCTGCGCTACCGCTCCCCGGGGCAGGGCGGTGCCCCGTCCCGGTGGCGTCCGCCGCGCCGGGACGCGCGCGGGTCCCGGGTGGACCGGTTCTTCCGCGAGGTGCTGGACCAGACCGGCGACGGCTTCCTCACCGTCCACGACCTGCGGGCGATGGCGCACAACGTGTGCTGGCAGCTGGAGTTGGACGAGGCCGCCGAGGCGCGGGTGTACCAGGCCTTCGACGGCTGGTGGGAGCAGCTGCGCGCGGCGATGGACGCGAACGGCGACGGCAAGGTGAGCCGGGAGGAGTTCGTGGCGGCCACCGTCGCGGGCTGCGACCGGGATCCGGCCTATCTGGAGCAGGGGCTGCTGCCCGCGCTGCGGGCCGTGTTCACCGCCGCCGACACCGACGGCAGCGGCTTCCTGGAGGCGGACGAGTACCGGGCGGTGTTCGGTGGACCGCGCGTCCATCCGGCCGAACTCTCGCACGGGTTCCGCCAGTTGGACGTGGACGGGGACGGCCGGATCACCGTGGAGGAGTTCCTGCACGGTTTCACCGAGTTCTTCACCGCCCGCGCCGACTCCACCCCGGGCACCCAGCTCCTCGGCCGGGCGTAATGGCCGGACGTAGCCGAAGGGCGTAGCGGAGAAACGAGGACAGGACCAGGGGCCGCTGGTCCCTTCAGGCGCCCACGCCGTCCGCGACGGCGTGGGCGCCGTCGTGTCAAGCGACGGATCGGCCAAGACCGCTCCGCCGGCTGCCCGGCCGTTCGTTGTCAGGGCCGTGGACGGCTCCGCAGACTGTCCCCACCGCCACTGCGTTCACCACTGCACCGCCGCCGCACGGCCACACACGGCCACGCCCCGCTACGTACGGCTACACACCGTTCCGAAGGTGTCAACCACACCCCGCCTGCGATTCCTTCGTAAGGATGATGGATACTGCTCCTTGTGAACGTGTTCACGTTCACAAGCGGACAAGCTTGCGTGGTTGGGCAGCGGTCTACAGCTATAGATGAAGTTTGTCCGAAACATGCCCTTCAACAGGGCCGGTCGGTTGGAGAGAGGGCGACGTGGAGCTGGCAATCGCTCACGAGACCATCGCGCGATGGCAATTCGGCATCACCACCGTTTACCACTTCCTCTTCGTCCCGCTCACCATCAGCCTCGCCGCCATCGTGGCCGGGCTGGAGACCGCCTGGGTGAGGACGAACAAGGAGAAGTACTTCCACGCCACCAAGTTCTGGGGGAAGCTCTTCCTGATCAACATCGCGATGGGCGTGGTCACCGGCATCGTCCAGGAATTCCAGTTCGGCATGAACTGGTCCGACTACTCCCGTTTCGTCGGCGACGTCTTCGGCGCCCCGCTCGCGATGGAGGCGCTGATCGCCTTCTTCTTCGAGTCCACCTTCATCGGCCTGTGGATCTTCGGCTGGGACAAGCTGCCGAAGAAGATCCACTGCGCCTGCATGTGGATGGTCGCCCTGGGCACCGTGCTCTCCGCCTACTTCATCCTGGCGGCCAACTCCTGGATGCAGCACCCGGTCGGCTACTCGATCGACCCGGCCACCGGCAAGGCCCAGCTCACCGACATCGCCAAGGTGCTGTTCCAGAACACCACCCTCACCGTGGTGGCGCACACCCTGACCGCCGCCTTCCTCACCGGCGCGGCCTTCATGGTCGGCATCGCCTCCTTCCACCTTTGGAAGGCCAAGCGCAAGCCGGAGAGCGCCGACCCCAAGAAGACCGCCGTGATGCGCACTTCGCTGCGGCTCGGCCTGGTCCTCGCCGTGGTCTTCGGCGCCGGCACCGCGCTCAGCGGCGACTCGCTCGCCAAGGTCATGTTCGAGCAGCAGCCGATGAAGATGGCCGCCGCCGAGGCCCTGTGGGACACCCAGTCGCCCGCGCCGTTCTCGATCTTCGCGGTCGGCGACGTCAGCAAGGGCCACAACTCGGTCGAGCTGGAGATCCCCGGGATACTCTCCTTCCTCGCCCACAGCGACTTCAACTCCTCCGTCCCCGGCATCAACGACACCGCGGCCGCCGAGGCCGCCAAGTACGGCGGCGACCCCAAGGACTACATCCCGAGCATCTTCGTCACCTACTGGGGCTTCCGCCTCATGATCGGTTTCGGGATGACCTCCTTCGTGGCCGGCCTGATCGGGCTCTGGACCACCCGGCGCAAGAAGTTCCTGCGCCCCGAGTTCCGCACCGGCGAGACCGAGGTGCCCCGGCTGATGCTCACCCCGGGACGGGAGATGGGTCCGTTCCTCACCAAGTGGAGCTGGCGGATCGGCATCCTGACCATGGGCTTCCCGCTGATCGCCAACAGCTTCGGCTGGATCTTCACCGAGATGGGCCGCCAGCCGTGGGCCGTCTTCGGCCTGATGACCACGGCGAACGCGGTCTCCCCCAACGTGAGCGTCGGCACCCAGATCGGCGCCCTCACCACCTTCACCCTGCTGTACGCGATCCTCGCCGTCGTCGAGGTGCGGCTGCTGGTGAAGTACGCCAAGGCCGGCCCGGTGGTGACCGAGCAGCCCCCCGCCAAGGACCCGACCCTGCGCGGACCGTCCTCGGACGACGACGCCGACAAGCCTCTCGCCTTCGCCTACTGAGGACCACAGGGGATCTGACATGCAACTCCACGACGTCTGGTTCGTACTGATCGCGGTCCTGTGGATCGGCTACTTCTTCCTGGAGGGCTTCGACTTCGGGATCGGCATCCTCACCAAGCCGCTCGCCCGCAACACCGCCGAACGGCGCGTCCTGATCAACACCATCGGCCCGGTCTGGGACGGCAACGAGGTCTGGCTGCTGACCGCCGGCGGCGCCACCTTCGCGGCCTTCCCGGACTGGTACGCGACCCTGTTCAGCGGCTTCTACATCCCGCTGCTGATCATCCTGGTCTGCCTCATCGTGCGCGGCGTGGCCTTCGAGTACCGGGCCAAGCGCGACGACGCGCGCTGGCAGCGCAACTGGGAGGAGGCCATCTTCTGGACCTCGCTGCTCCCGGCCTTCCTGTGGGGCGTGGCCTTCGCCAACATCGTGCGCGGCGTCGACATCGACGCGCAGAAGAACTACGTCGGCACCTTCTGGGACCTGCTCAACCCGTACGCCATCCTCGGCGGCCTGGTGACGCTCAGCCTGTTCACCTTCCACGGCGCGGTGTTCGCGGCGCTCAAGACGGTCGGCGACATCCGCGACCGGGCGCGGGCCACCGCCCTGCGGGTGGGCGTGGTGGCGGCGGTGCTGGCGCTGGCCTTCCTGCTCTGGACGCAGGCCGACAACGGCAACGGCCGCAGCCTGGCCGCCCTGGTCATCGCGGTGCTGGCGCTGGTCGGAGCGCTGGCGGCCAACCAACTCGGCCGCGAGGGCTGGGCGTTCATCCTCTCCGGGGCGACCATCGTGGCCGCCGTCGCGATGCTCTTCCTGGCGCTCTTCCCGGACGTCATGCCCTCCACCCTGAACGACGGCTGGAGCCTGACCGTCGCCAACGCGGCCTCCTCGCCGTACACGCTGAAGCTGATGACCATCGTGGCCGCGGTGTTCACCCCGCTCGTGCTGCTCTACCAGGGCTGGACGTACTGGGTGTTCCGCAAGCGCATCGGCGTCCAGCACATCCCCGGGCACGACCCGGCCGCCGCGCTCGACCAGGCCTGACGCCGTGAAGCCGGTCGACCCCCGACTCCTCGGGTACGCCCGCACCACCCGTGCCTTCCTCGCCGGATCCGTGCTCCTCGGCGGGGCGGGCGCGGCCCTGGTGGTCGCCCAGGCGAGTCTGATCGCCGAGATCGTCGTCCGCGCCTTCCAGCGCCAGGCGACCCTCGGCGAACTGACCACGCCGCTGCTGCTGCTCGCCCTGACGGCCGTCGGGCGCGGGCTGGTCGGCTGGCTCACCGAACTCACCGCGCACCGGTCCGTCGCCCGGGTGAAGTCCACCCTGCGGCGCCGGCTGCTCGACCACGCCACCGCGCTCGGCCCGGCCTACCTGGCGGGCCGGCGCACCGGCGAACTCACCACCCTCGCCACCCGCGGCGTCGACGCGCTGGACGACTACTTCGCCCGCTACCTGCCGCAGCTGGCGCTCGCCGTCGTCGTCCCGGTGATCGTGCTGCTGCGGATCGTCGGCGCCGACTTCACCTCGGCCGCGATCATCGCCGGGACGCTCCCGCTGATCCCGCTGTTCATGGTGCTGATCGGGATGGCCACCCAGAGCCGGATGGACCGGCAGTGGAGCACCCTGGCCCGGCTCTCGCACCACTTCCTCGACGTGGTGGCCGGACTGCCCACCCTCAAGGTGTTCAACCGGGCCCGCGCCCAGGCCGCCACCATCGCCCGGATCACCGCCGACTACCGCCGCGCCACCCTGCGCACCCTGCGGATCGCCTTCATCTCCTCCTTCGCGCTGGAGCTGCTCTCCACCCTGTCGGTCGCGCTGGTCGCGGTCACCGTCGGCTTCCGGCTGGTGGACGGCACGCTCGACCTGGAGACCGGGCTGCTGATCCTGATCCTCGCCCCCGAGGTGTACTTCCCGATCCGCCAGGTCGGCGCGCTCTACCACTCCAGCGTGGAGGGCCTGACCGCCGCCGACGAGATCTTCCAGGTGCTGGAGACCCCGCTGCCCGCCGCCGGCACGGTGCCCGCACCCGCCCTCACCGGGGCCGTCGTCGCCGTCTCCGACCTGGTCGTACGCCACCCCGGGCGGACCGAGCCCGCGCTGGACGGCGCCGCGCTGACCCTGCGCCCGGGCACCACCACCGCCCTCACCGGCCCGAGCGGGGCCGGCAAGTCCACCCTGCTCGCCGTCCTGCTCGGCCTCGTCGCCCCGGACGCCGGCACCGTCCGGATCACCGCCGACGGGCGGACCCACGACCTGGCCGCACTGGAACCGGCGAGCTGGCGGCGGCAGATCGCCTGGGTGCCGCAGCACCCGCACCTGTTCGCCGGGACGGTCGCCGACAACCTGCGGCTCTACCGCCCGGAGGCCACCGACGAGCACCTGTGGACGGCGCTGCGGGCCGCGCACGCGCTCGACTTCGTGACCAGGCTGGACGCCCCGCTCGGCGAGGACGGCGCCGGGCTCTCCGCCGGGCAGCGCCAGCGGCTCGCGCTCGCCCGGGTCCTGCTCGCCGACGACCGGCCGCTGGTCCTCCTCGACGAGCCGACCGCCAACCTGGACGGCGCCTCCGAGGCCGCCGTCGTGGACGCCGTCCGGACGCTCGCCGAGGACCCGGCACGCACCGTGCTGATCGTCGCCCACCGGCCGGCGCTGCTGGCCGTCGCCGACCACCGGGTCCGGCTGGCGGGGGCGCCCGCCCCGGCCGCCGGCCCGGCCGCGGCTACGTCCTCCGCTGCGGCCTCCGCTCCGGTCGAGCGGCCCGCGCACAGCGGGCGGCCGACACCCGCCCCCGCCACGGCACAGGACGAGCCCGAAGCCGCCGCCACCCCGAGGCTGGCGCTGTCCGTCCTGCTCGGCGCGCTCGCTCTCGGCTGCGCCGTCGCGCTGATGGCCACCTCCGGCTACCTGATCTCCCGGGCCTCCGAGATGCCGCCGGTGCTCTACCTGATGATGGCCGTCACCTCGGTACGGGCCTTCGGCATCGGCCGCAGCGTCTTCCGCTACGCCGAGCGGCTGGTCTCGCACGACGCCGTGCTGCGCACCCTCGGCACCCTGCGGGCCGCCGTCTACCGGCGGCTCACCGCGCTCGCCCCGGCCGGGCTGCCCGCCTTCCGGCGCGGCGACCTGCTCTCCCGGCTGGTCGCCGACGTCGACGCGATCCAGGACCACCACCTGCGCTGGCGGCTGCCGGCCGCCGTGGCGGGCGTGGTCTCGCTGGCCGCGGCGGCGGCGATGGGCGCCTTCCTGCCCGCCGCCGGGGTCGTGCTCGGGGTCGGGCTGCTGCTCGCGGGCGCGGTGGTGCCCGCCCTGGCCGCCCGCTGGTCGGCCGGTGCCGAACGGCGGCAGGCCCCGGAGCGCGGGCGGCTCGCCACCACCGTCGTCGACGCCTTCACCGGCACCGCCGAACTCACCGTGGCCGGCGCGCTGCCCGGCCGGCTCGCGGCCGTCCACGGCGCCGATGCCGCGCTCACCCGGCTGGCCGCCCGCTCGGCGGCCACCACCGCGCTCGGCACCGGGCTGATCGCGCTGCTCACCGGGCTGACCGTGACCGCCGCGGCGGCCGTCGGCGTCCAGGGGGTGCACGGCGGCGCGCTGGCGCCGGTCTGCCTGGCCGTGGTCGTGCTCACCCCGCTGGCCGCGTTCGAGGCCGTCACCGGGATGCCGCTGGCCGTCCAGGCGCGCCAGCGCAGCCGGGCCGCGCGGGCCCGGCTGGACGAGGTGCTGGAGGCCGAGGCCGCCGTCCCGGAGCCGGCCGCGCCCGCCGCGCTGCCCGAACAGCCGCTGCCGGTCGCCGCGCGCGGACTGACCGTCCGGCACCCCGGGCAGGCCGTGGACGCGCTCACCGGCGTCGACCTCGACCTCGGGGCCGGCCGCCGGATCGCCGTGGTCGGCCCGTCCGGCTCCGGCAAGACCACCCTGGCCCAGGCGCTGCTGCGGTTCCTGGAGCCGAGCGCGGGCGGCGTCACCTTCGCCGACGGCCGTCCACAGGCTGTGGACAGCCGCGCGCTCGCGGGTGAGGACGTCCGCCGGGTGATCGGACTGTGCGCCCAGGACGCCCACGTCTTCGACAGCTCGCTGCGGGAGAACCTGCGGCTGGCCCGGCCGGGCGCCACCGAGGACGACCTGCGCGCCGCGCTCGCCGCCGCCCGGTTGCTGGACTGGACGCTGACCCTGCCCGACGGCCTGGACACCATGGTCGGCGAGCACGGCGCCCGGCTCTCCGGCGGCCAGCGGCAGCGGCTCGCACTGGCCCGGGCCCTGCTCGCCGACTTCCCGGTGCTCGTCCTGGACGAGCCCGCCGAACACCTCGACCTGCCCACCGCCGACGCGCTCACCACCGACCTGCTGGCCGCCACCGAGGGCCGCACCACCGTGCTGATCACCCACCGGCTGGCCGGACTGGACGACACCACCGTCGACGAGGTGCTGGTGCTGGACGGCGGCCGGGTCGCCGAGCGCGGCCGCTGGTCGGAGCTGATCGCGGACCGGGACGGGCGGCTGCACACCATGTGGCGGCGGGAGCGGGAGGCGGACGGGCTGCTGGAACCTGTCGGGGCCACCCGTTAGACCCGGTCGGGGCCGCCCGTTCAGCCTGGTCAGGGCCGCCCGTTCAGCCTGGTCGGGGCCGCTCGTCGGGCCCGGGCAGGGCGCGGTTCCCGAGTCGCGCCGTCCTTCGGATGAAAAGCGTACAAACTAGGCTTTCTGCATGGACCCCACGCCAGAGCCCTCCGCCGCCGCGCCCGAGCCGACACCCCATCGGGTGCCGGAGATCGCCTCGCTCGGGCTGGACACCCTGGTCACCGAGGTCGCGGAGCGCCTGCAGTCGGCCGCCGCGGTCACCGACCGGATGCAGCGGCTGCTGGAGGCGGTGGTCTCCATCGGCGCCGGGCTCGACCTGCACGCCACCCTGCACCGGATCGCCACCGGCGCCGCCGAACTCGTCGACGCCCGGTACGCGGCCCTCGGCGTGATCGCCCCCGGCCGCACCGGCCTGGCCGACTTCATCCACGTCGGCGTCGACGACGAGACCGCCGCCGAGATCGGCGACCTGCCCGCCGGCCGCGGCGTCCTCGGCGCGCTGATCGACCGCCCCGAGCCGCTGCGGCTCGCCGACCTCGGCGCCGACCCGCGCTCCTCCGGATTCCCGCCGCACCACCCGGAGATGAAGACCTTCCTCGGCGAGCCGATCCGGGTCCGCGACGAGGTCTTCGGCAACCTCTACCTCACCGAGAAGAAGGGCGGCGGCGCCTTCACCCCCGAGGACGAACAGGTGGTGCACGCGCTCGCCGCGGCGGCCGGCGTCGCCATCGAGAACTCCCGGCTGTACGAGGAGGGGCGGCGCCGGGAACGCTGGATCGCCGGCGCCTCCGCCGTCACCACGGCGCTGCTCTCCACCGACCAGGCCGAGACCGCGCTCACCGTCGCGGCCGAGCAGGTCCGGGAGCTGGCGGACGCCGCGCTCGGCATGATCCTGCTCCCGACCGAACCGACGGAGGACGGCGACGGGCAGATGCGGGTCGCCCACGCCTCCGGCGAGGCCGCCGAGTTCGTCCGGGGCGAGCTGCTGCCCAGGGAGAGCTTCGCGGCCCGGCTGCTCGCCGGGGAGAGCGTCCACCTGGACGACATGTCCAGCGACCCGACCGTGGAGATCCGGCTCGCCCGCGCCTTCGGCCCGTCGATGGCCGTCCCGATGGTCGCCGCCGGGCGGGTGCTCGGCGGACTCTGCGTCTGGCGCCCGCGCGGCGCCCTGCCGTTCACCGACACCGAGAAGCAGCTCGCCGAGACCTTCGCCTCGCAGGCCGCGCTGGCCCTGCGGCTCGCCGAGGGCCAGCGCGACCAGCAGCGCCTGGCCGTCTTCCAGGACCGCGACCGGATCGCCCGCGACCTGCACGACCTGGTGATCCAGCGGCTGTTCGCCACCGGGATGATGCTGGAGAGCGCGGCCCGGCGGTCCGTGGTGCCCGAGGTGAAGGTCGGCATCGGCAAGGCGGTGGACGAGCTGGACGCCACCATCCAGGAGGTCCGCACCACCATCTACGCCCTCCAGCACGACAACCACGGCGACGCGCCGGACACCCTGCGCACCCGGGTGCTGCGGGAGGCCAGCCAGGCCGCGGCGGCGCTCGGCTTCAAACCCTCGGTGAGCTTCGTCGGGCCGGTGGAGAGCCTGGTCGAGGAGAAGAACGGCCGTCAACTGCTCGCCGCGCTCAGGGAGATGCTCTCCAACACGGCCCGGCACGCGCGGGCCTCCCGGGTCGGCGTCGAGATCGACGCGACCGCCCACCTGGACGACACCGGCCGGCCGGTGAGCGGCGACCCGGAGTCGCTGGACCGGGGCGGGCGCCCGGGCGTGCTGCTGACGGTGACCGACGACGGCGTCGGCATCCCGGCGGGCGGGCGCCGCAGCGGCCTGCTCAACCTGACCCGGCGGGCCGAGGCGCTCGGCGGCGCCGCCTGGCACGAGACCGGACCGTACGGGAAGGGCACCATGGTCCGCTGGACGGCCCGGCTCTGAGCCCGGCCCGATCCTCCTCGGCGGTTGGCCGGTGAAAGTTAAACGAGGGAGAACTTCCCGACCAACACCGCAAGTTGTGAACGTTCTGGGCTTTCCGTGGGTCCGTGTGCACACATAGCTTTGCACCGGTCTCGGAGGGGTAACCGGACGGGGGGAGCAGTGGACGCGTCTGGCCGCGGGAACACCGCAGCAGGGGCAAGTCGAGGCGGGTTCAGGACGGAGCGCGCCCCGGACGGGCGGTACCGCTGGCAGCTGAAGGCGCCGAACGGCCGGGTGGTGGCCATCACCGCCGCCATGTTCGAGACGCCCGGCGAGGCCGAGCGCGGCTTCGACGGATTACGCGTCGGGGCCGCCGAACTCACCGCGCGGATCACCCACGTCCGGGACGGCATCGGCTGGATCTGGGTCGTCCCCGGGTCGCGCAGCCTGCCCGAGGTGCGCTCCAGCCGCGCGTACGAGCGGTACGCGACCTGCCAGAACGCCTTCCGGCGCTTCGTCGTGCTGCTGGCCAAACAGCCCGCGCGGGACCTGCCCGTGCGGGAGCTGCCCGCGCGTGACCGGCCCGCGCGTGACCGGCCCGTTCGCGACCAGTCCGTTCGCGACCAGTCCGTTCGCGACCAAGCCGTTCGTGAGCGGCCTGCCAGGGAGCGGCCGGTTCGTGATCTTCCGGGCCGTGAACTTCCCCGGAACACCGTCTCGTTGAGACGCCCCGATGGCCGCTGAGGGGCGCGGCCCCCGTCTGCTGATCGTCCCCGCACCCGAACGCTGCCTGGGCTGGGCGCTGCGCGCCGCCAACGGGCGGCCGCTCGGCGTGGGCGTGCGCACCTACCGCAGCGAGGAGGAACTCGCCGAGGCGGTCCGGGTGTTGCTGATCGAGCGGGCGGCCCTTCGATGTTCGGTGGCCCAGTCCGAGGGCCGGCAGTGGGTGTGGTCCGCCTACCTGCCGGCGCGCAGCACCCGGCGGGCGGCGGTCGAGCCCGCGCCGGTGGCACGCAGCGCCCGCGGCTACCTGCGGCGCGACCAGTGCCAGGCCGGCGCCGAGGGCTTCCTGTCCGGACTCCAGTGGGTGGGGCAGGAGTTGCGGCGGGGCGGTCGGGACGGCCGCTGGCCGCTGTGAGGCGGCCGGGGCCCACGTGCAGTTCCGGTGAAGCGCAGGTTTCCGGCAACACCCCGAGTCGCCACCTGGAGAAGAACGTCACCGGCCTCCGACCACCCCCTTTCCCCTCCGCCGCGCCCGTGCTGACCAGTCGCTAAACCTCGTCGAACCGATGAGTCGACAATCCCGACCCGCCCTCGACCTCCCTTCCGGCGGAACCTCCGGGCCGGACAGGATCTGCACTGCCGGAGCGGCCGCAGCGGACGCGGCCACCGGCCCCGGGCTCCCAACCAGAGCACGGGTTCACGCGATGGACGTCTCTCCCACCGGAGGAAGAGAAACATGCGTAAGACCGCTGCCAAGCTGCTCACCGTTGCCGCCCTGGCGACCTCCCTCGCCACCGTCGCCTCGGGCTCGGCCATCGCCGACCCGGCCGCCGGTGTCACCCCGGCCGCCCAGGACATCGTGGGTGTCGGCTCGGACACCATCCAGGTCCTGCTGAACCAGTTCTCGGCCGACTACAACGCCTCCCTGGGCGCCGGTTCCACCGCGCCGCGCCTGTACAGCTGGGACGCGACCGGCACCTCGCCGATCACCACCAAGACCGGCGCCACCTCGATCGCCCGCCCGAACGGCTCCGGCGCCGGCATCAAGGCCCTGGTCGCCAACACCGGCGCGACCGTGGACTTCGCCCGCTCCTCGCGCGGCCCGGCGGCCACCGACGCCCACGGCCTGGACTTCGTCGCGCTCGCCAAGGACGCCGTCACCTGGTCCGCCCCGAGCACCGGCAACGCCCCGGCGCAGCTGACCTCGGCGCAGCTGACCGCGATCTACAACTGCACCACCACCAACTGGAACCAGATCAGCGCGAGCCTGCCGAACGCCACCATCAAGCCGTTCCTGCCGCAGGCCGACTCCGGCACGCGCTCCTTCTTCCTCGGCGCGATCGGCGTGACCACCCCCGGCGCCTGCGTCACCACCGGCCCGGAGGAGAACGAGGGCACCGACGCCAACCTGACCGACCCGAACGTCGTCTTCCCCTACTCCGTCGCCCACTACCTCGGCCAGACCGTCGGCGGCCACGGCACGGCGACCGACGCCCCCGGCAGCCTGACCCTGCGCAACATCGTGGTCAACGGCGCCACCCTGACCCCGGTCACCAACAACGTGATCAACACCAAGTTCGCCAACTCCTCCTTCGGCCGCGTGGTCTACAACGTGATCCGCGACACCGAGTGGACGGCGACCGACGCGCACGGCCAGGCGCTCCAGGCCATCTTCGGCTCCAACGGCTGGATCTGCACCGACCCGGTCGCCGCCGCCGACCTGGCGAGCTACGGCTTCCTGGCCACCCCGGCCTGCGGTGTCGCCACCCTCACCTGATCCACCCCGCACCTGACTCACCCCGCACCTGATCCACCCCGCACCATCCGGCGGCCACGGGCTTCGCGCCCGTGGCCGCCGGCCCACCGGCGGGACGTCTCGAAGGGAACGGGCCGGCTCCGGTCGGACCCGTCGGCCGGTCCTCGGACCGGTTCTCCACCCTCAGCGCGAAACCTTCCTCTCCCAAGGAGCCCAGCATGTCCCGTACCACCGGTCGGTTCCTCGCCGGCGGCGTCGCGGTCGTCCTCGCCGTCACCGCCTTCGGCGGCGTGGCCGCGGCCGACACCGCTCCCGTCCCCACCGGCAGCGCCGTGGTGACCGAGAACAACACCTTCCTCCAGGCCGCGGCGAGAAACGGTGTGTTCATCGTTCCGCTGCCGAACGCCAGCGTCTCCTACAACACCACCGCGGGCCTGGCGACGAGCCTCCCGGTGACCGGCGGCAGCGTGAACCTGCGCGGCTACTACGGCAACGCGACGCTCGGCGGCAGCCTGCTGTTCGTCGACGTCTTCACCGGCAAGAGCGTGCTCTTCAAGCAGCTCGCGTTCAGCGCCGACGACTGGCGCCTCACCGGTGTGCCGGACGGCGCCACCGACCCGGTCCTGCTGTTCAAGCCGGCCGGCCTCCAGCGGACCGAGCAGAGCGGTACCACGCAGTCGCTGACCGCCTCCGCCCTCACCGTGGACGCCGCGGGTGCGCAGTTCCTCGACAGCAAGCTGAACACCTCCTTCTTCACGAACGGTCAGGCGATCGGTTCCTTCGCGCTGACCTTCAACGGCTGAGCACCGCGCGCAGGTTGGTCCAGGCCCGTGCCGACAGGCGCGGGCCTGTTTTTCCGTGAAGGCGTCAACTCCGCTAGCGAGGTGCCGCGTTGTGGTCTCGTACACGCGGGCGACCGGATCCGGCCATCTGCGGCTGGCCGAATGGACGGGTACCGGAATCGTCGGCCGCTCGATGCCCGATCCCCTGCGCCGCGTCTCCCGGCGGCGCGCAATCGCACGGAGGTGCCCGCCATGAGAGTCCGACCGCCCGACCGGAGACCCTTGGGCCGTTGGCGCCGCCGACTGCCCGCTCTCGCGATGGTGTGGTCGTCGGTGGTCGCTGTCGGCGTGCTGCCGATCGGCCTGGGGGCGCTGCCGCAGGCCGTGGCGGAGGACTCCGCCGTCACGGTGCCGGGGCCCAAGGTGTGGCAGCCGAACGAGGGCGTGTACGGCCCCGAGGGCAGTGTGAGCGTCGTGCAGACCAAGAACCTGGTCAACCAGGTGGTCCACGTCGGCTGGAAGGGGTTCACCCCGACCTCGGACGCCAACGGCGATCCCTGGCTGAACGGGCCGGCACCGCGCAGCGAGCAGCCCTTCTACCAGGTGCGGGTGTACCAGTGCCGGGGCACCGACCCCAAGGTCACCGACTGCTACGACAGCACCCTGTACAACGCCGACGCGGCGGCGGGCTTCCAGCAGAAGACGCCCGCACCGGGGACGACCTTCCCCGACTACCCGTCGAACATGGTCGTCTCGGTCACGGGCCCGGACGGTTCGGGCTTCGCGGACATCGAGCTCTACACGGCCGACCAGAGCCCCACCCTGGGCTGTGACGACAAGCACCCGTGTTCGCTGGTCGTCGAGCCCAACTACGGTGGCGACTCCATCGCCTGGGCGGACAAGACCCGCAAGGGCGTCCTCGGCTGCGACAACCACAGCCTGGACCTGGACTTCGGCATGGCGTCCGACCTGAAGCTCAACGGCACCATCAACCGCTACACGAACATGAAGACGTCCGAGCAGTGCTCCTGGGAGCGCCGCACGGTGGTGCCGTTGGAGTTCGCCCCCACGGCGGCGGCCTGTCCGGACCAGCACGCGGCCTTCAGGGTGGCCGGACTCGAACCGGCCAAGCGGGCGATGGCGCAGTGGCAGGCCGGGCTGTGCCAGGGCACCGAGCCGATGTCGCTCACGTACGGCTTCGCGAACGGCGACGCCCAGGCCCGCACGGACTTCCTGTCGGGCGGCGGCGACATGGCGCTGGCGTCCCGGCCGGACACCCAGGCGCCGCCACCGCGCCCGTACGTGTACGCGCCGATCGCGACCTCGGGGATCTCCGTGGTGTTCGTCGTGGACGACCCGAACACCGGTCGGCAGATCAGGAGCATGAAGCTCAACGCGCGGTTGCTGGCCAAGCTGCTCACGCAGTCCTACGCCTCGCCCGGCGCCGCGATCCCGTCGGTGAAGGGCAACCCGATCTGCATCTTCGACGACCCGGAGTTCCAGAAGCTGAACCCGCTGCCCTCGGACGGCACGGTCTCCTGGCCCACGGGGTGCCTCTCGAACAACACCACCCCGACGGTGTTCGGCGGGACGGCGGACATGACGTACCAGCTGACGTCGTGGATCGCCTCCGACCCCGACGCGGTGCGCTTCCTGGACGGCGAGTCCGACCCGTGGGGCATGCACGTGGACAGCTTCTACCTGCGCCCGGCCTTCTCCGGCTACCCGACCGACTCCCTCGTCCGGCAGGACTCCTCGGGGATCCCGGACGCGAAGGAGGATGCCAAGCGCAACTGGAAGCAGTTCGAGTGGAACCCGATCTCGACCGGGCTGAACGACGTGGTGCGCAAGGTGCTGTGGAACCAGCCCAACTGCGTCAACGGGGACACGAAGTCGGACGGCTCGCACGACCTGTGCCCGCCGCTCAAGATCGGGAAGCGGACGCTGTTCGCGATCATGGACACCGGTGAGGCGAAGGCCTACTCGCTGCCCGAGGCCCAACTGCTCAACCCGGCCGGCGGTTTCGTCTCACCGGACGGCCCGGGCTTCCAGGCGGCCGTCGCCGACATGACCGTCGACCAGGCCACCGGCGTGCAGTCCCTGCCGTACGGCGCGTCCGACTCGGCCCTCGCGCGTGACCAGAAGGCCTACCCGCTGACCGCCGTGCAGTACGCGATGCTCCCGACCAAGGACGTCGCGGCCGGCAAGGTGGCCGCGATGACCAAGTTCATGCGCGCGGTGACCACCACCGGCCAGGTCTACGGGTACGAGCCCGGCCACCTCGCCCCCGGCTTCCTCGCCCTGACCGCCGCCCAGCGGACCCAGGCCGGGGACGCGATCGGCCACCTGGAGGCGCAGGACGCCAAGCTGCCCGGCAACCAGGCCGCCCCGCCGAACCCGCCCGCGACCGGCGGCGACGGTTCGACGCCGGCCTCCGGTACGGGGGGCGGGCAGGGCGTCGCCCCGGTCACCCAGGTCGGTGAGGGCGGAGCGTCCGGCGGGAGCGGGGCCGCGGCCTCCGGCGAGACCGGGGACCAGGCGTCCGGCGGGTCCGGCGGGTCCTCCACCGGTGGCCTGTCCGGCACCGGTGCGGGCTCCGCGTCCGGTGGAGCGGGAACGGCGGCCGGTGGAACTGCGGCGGGCGGAGCGGCGGCGGGTGCGGGTGCCGGTGCCAAGCCCGGCGCGACGCCCAGCACGCCCGGCAAGCCGCTGTCCGCCGCGCCCGTCGCGGCCGGTACTCCGGCGCCCGACCGTTCCGGCGCCGCGCGGCTGCTGCTGCCCGTCGCGCTGATCGGCGGCCTGGTGCTGCTGGTCGGCGGTCCGGCGGTCCTCTTCCTGGGCGGGACGCCCGCCGGGGCGCGGGCGCTGGCGGAGGTGCGGAAGGGCTGGTCGCGGTTGCGCCGCCGCCCGTGACGGTCTGACGCGGGGACACAACAGAATCACCGAAGCACGACTCGGCGGGGCCGCCGTTTCGGCCCCGCCGAGTCGTTTTCGCATGGCTGAAGTCGCTTGGAGTCAAAGCGTGTTGCGTCTGGGGTGGAATCGGCCAATGCTTCGGCCGCGCGTGATCGAAGGCAAATACCTTTCACATCAAAGGACTTGGGTGAGAAGCCCCAGCACGGACATGTCATTCGCCGGTCCGGTCCGGCCATTCGGAGTTCCCAACTCCGCCACCGAGTTGCCGCGTTGGGCCCTCGTACACACGCACGACCCGATCCGGCCACCTGTGGCTGGCCGAATGGGTACGCACCGGATCCGTCCCCCGCACCCGAGCACGGAGAGCAGACCATGACATCCGCCGCCGAGCCCGCGGCACCGTACGCCGGGGTGCCAGGCCAACCCGGCCACGGGCCCGACCGGGACGTCCCGCGCACCATCACCGCCCCCGCGACCCCGGGCGACCGGGTGTTCCGCGGGGTGCTGCGGGTCGCCGGGCTCTCAGTCTTCGCGATCATGGGGATGATCGCGTTCTTCCTGATCCTGCGGGGCACGGACGCGCTGCGCGCGGTCGGCTGGTCCTTCCTGACCGAGCAGAAGTGGCAGACCGCCGCGCACAACTTCGGCATCGCGGCCGTCCTGCCGAACGGCCTGCTGATCGCCGTCATCGCCCTGGTGATCGCCGTCCCGGTCGCCCTCTTCACCGCGATCTTCATCTCCGAGTACGCGCCGGTCCGGTTGCGGGCGGCGCTGATCTCGCTGATCGACCTGATGGCGGCGATCCCCAGCATCATCTACGGCCTGTGGGGGCTGTTCTTCCTCCAGCCGCGCATCATCGGCTTCGTCCGCTGGCTGACCAACCACCTCGGCGACACGATCCCCTTCCTCAAGGTGCGCACCGGCGACATCGGCACCTCCTACACCTCCTCCACCTTCATCGCGGGCGTGGTCGTCGCGTTGATGATCATCCCGATCGTGACCTCGCTCAGCCGGGAGGTGTTCTCCCAGGCCCCGCAGGGCGAGCGGGAGGGCGCGTACGCGCTGGGCTCGACCCGTTGGGGGATGGTGCGCGCGGTGGTCCTGCCGTTCGGCAAGGGCGGGGTGATCGGCGCGATCATGCTGGGCTTCGGCCGGGCGATGGGGGAGACGATCGCGGTCGCGCTGATCGTCTCGCCGAGCTTCAAGACCATCACGCACATCCTGGAGAACGGCGCCAACTCGATCTCGGCGCTCATCGCGCTGCGCTTCGGCGAGTCGGACGCGCTCTCGCTCTCCGCGCTGATGGCAGCCGGCCTGGTGCTGTTCGCGCTGACCCTGCTGGTCAACGTGGCGGCCGGCTTCGTGATCAACCGGTCCCGCTCCGGGGCCTCCACCGCGGACTGAGGCGGCGTACCGACATGACCCACCGCGTCGAAGGGACGACCCGATGACCACGCTCGACCTGCCACCGGTCGCCGCGTCCGGGCCCGGAGGTCCGACGCCCTCCGGCTCCGCCGAGGCACCCGCCGAGGCCGCGCCACCGCGCTCCCAGACCAAGGTGCGGCTCGGCGGGGTGACCCGCGAGGACGTGTTCACCGTGGCCGGCTCACTGGTCGGCTCGCTGGCGCTGAACTGGGCGCTGTACGAGCGGGTGCTGCCGTTCAGCGGCGCGTTCGGCTTCCTGGTCTGCTGGTACCTCCTGTTCCTGGCGGGCTACTTCGCGCTCGGCCGGCTCCAGTGGGGCAGGCTGATGGTGCGCGACCGGCTGGTGTCGGTGGCCTCCTGGAGCTCCGGGCTGCTGGTGGTCGCGCTGATCGTCGACCAGATCGGCTACGTGGCCAGCCGCGGCTTCGAGGCGGCCCAGCACCTCAACTTCTTCACCGAGTCGATGGAGCGGACCGCCGCGCTCTCCCCGATCACCTCCGGCGGCGCGCTCAACGCGATCGTCGGCTCGCTCGAACAGCTGGGCCTGGCAACGCTGTTCGCGGTGCCACTGGGCATCGCGGCGGCGATCTTCATGTCCGAGGTCGGCGGCCGGCTGGCGCGCCCGGTGCGGACGCTGGTCGAGGCGATGACCGCGCTGCCCTCCATCGTGGCCGGCCTGTTCATCCTCGGCGTCTTCATCATCACCTTCGGCTTCGAGAAGAGCGGCTTCGCGGCCTCGCTGGCGCTGACCGTGATGATGATGCCGATCGTCACCCGGGCCGCCGAGGTGGTCATCCGGCTGGTGCCCGGCACCCTGCGGGAGGCCTCGTACGCGCTCGGCGGCAGCCAGTGGCGCACGGTGTGGAACGTGGTCCTTCCCACCGCCCGGCCCGGTCTGGTGACGGCGGTGGTGCTCGGCATGGCGCGCGGCGTCGGCGAGACCTCGCCGGTCCTGCTGACCTCGGGCTTCACCTCGCAGTTCAACGCCGACCCGCTCCACGAGCACCAGGTGTCGCTGCCGCTGTACATCTGGAACTACGTCAAGCAGCCCTACCCCGAGATGGTCGCCCGCGCCTTCGCGGCCGGACTGACCCTGATGGTCCTGGTGCTGATCCTCTTCGTCACCGCGCGCGTGCTCGGCGGCCGCAAGCCGGGCGAGCTGACCAGGCGGCAGAAGCGCCGGATCGACCTGGAGGCGCGGCGCGCCGAGGCCGCCGCACGAGCCGCCCGGCCGTCCGACACCGTCCGTCCGGCGCTGGCGCGGACCGCGTCCGCCCATGCGCCGGCCACCGCCGTCCCACTCCCCGGGAACAGCTGATGACCCACCCAACCACCCTCCGTCCCAGAGGAGTCCCCATGTCGTGGGAGGCTGCCGGCCGCCCCGTGGCCCGCGCGCTCGCCCTGCTGATGTCCCTGTTGCTGCTCGCGGCCGCGCCGATGCTGGGGCCGGGCTCCCGGGCCTTCGCGGCGAGCGTCGCGCTGAGCGCGGACGGGTCCAGCTGGGCCGGTCCGGCCATCGACCAGTGGCGCCAGGACGTCGGGTCGCAGGGCATCCAGATCAGCTTCAACCCGGTCGGCTCGGCGGCCGGCCGCAACTCCTGGACCCTCGGGCAGAACGACTTCACCGCCTCCGACGTGCCGTTCCGCACCACGCCCGACGCCGGCGTGAACGACGCGGGCCGCCGCAACGGCCAGGGCAGCGCGGAGCAGCCGACCTACGGCTTCTCGTACGTGCCGATCACCGCCGGCGGCACCACCTTCATGTACAACCTGGTGGTCGGCGGCAAGCAGGTCCGCGACCTGCGGCTCTCGCCGCAGACCGTCGTCGACATCTTCACCAACAAGATCACCAACTGGAACGACCCGAAGATCACCGCCGACTACGGCAAGACGCTGCCCAACCTGCCGATCACCCCGGTGGTCCGCTCGGACGGCTCCGGCGCCACCGCGCAGTTCACCCGCTGGATGGAGCACACCCACAAGGACCAGTGGGACGCGTACTGCTCCTCCGTCAACGGCGTCTCCTGCGGTGACTACACCGAGTTCTTCCCGCCGTCCGGCCGGATGGTCGCCCAGAACGGCTCGGACGTCGTCGCCGGCTACATCAAGGCCTCCTCCGGCCTCGGCACCATCGGCTACGACGAGTACGCCTTCGCCAAGCGCAGCAACTGGCCGGTCGTGAAGGTGCTCAACCAGGCCGGCTACTACTCGCTGCCGACCGCCTCCAACGTCGCCGTGGCGCTCACCGCGGCGAAGATCCGCGGCGTCGACGACAACACCCCGGTGTCCGACCCGAACTACCTGCAGCAGAACCTCGACGGCGTCTACACCATGGACGACCCGCGCTCCTACCCGATCTCCAGCTACAGCTACGTGATCGTGCCGCGCTCCGGGGCCGCGCTGCCCCCGCCGCCCCGCTTCAACAACGACAAGGGCAGTGCCCTCAGCCGCTTCCTCGCCTACGTGCTGTGCGAGGGCCAGGGCGAGGCGGACGGCCTCGGCTACTCGCCGATCCCGCGCGGCCTGGTCAAGGGCGGCCTGCTGCAGACCAGGAGCATCCCCGGCAACGCCAGCCCGGTCGACCCGGACACCCTGTCCAACTGCGCCAACCCGACCTTCAACTCCACCGGTGAGCTGACCGTCCTCAAGAACGCGCCGCAGCCCAGCCCCTGCGACAAGCAGGGCGCTCCGCTGGACTGCACCGTGCAGGGCGGCCAGGCGGTCAAGACCGGCTCGGGCGCCGGCGGTTCCAGCAGCGGCGGCAGTGGCGGCGGCGCGGCCGGCGGTACCGGTGGCGGCGGCGGTACGGGTGGCACGGGCGGCGGCAGCGGCGGCGGCACGGGCCGGACCGGCAGCGGAACGAGCGGTGGTGCGGCCGGCGGCGCCGGCGGCACGGGCGGTGGCGCCGCGGGCACCGGCGGCACCGGGGACGGCGCCGCGGCGGCCGACGGCGCGGCCGGCACGGACCCGAACGCGGACGGCGCCGCACCGGGCGACCCGGGCACCGAGGACGTGGTCGACCCGCAGACCGGCCAGGTGGTCGCCCGCGGCCGCGGCGGCAGCACCGAGGTCGCGGCGAACGTGGTCGAGGTGGCCGGCAAGCCCGAGGACTGGACGCTGAGCACGCTCACCGCCCTCGAACTGCTCGCCGTGGTGCTCGTCCCGCCGCTGCTCGGCCGACGGCTGCTGCGCCGGCGCAAGTCCTCGGACGGCGCCTCGTGACCGCCCCGGTGCTGGAGAAGCCGGCCGCCCCCGCGCGGCCGGCCACGCCCGCGGGCCCGCCCGCCGCGACCCCCGCGACCGGGCCCGCCGCCGCCCCCGCGCGGCGCCGCCTCCTCCAGGGCGCCCGGGTGGCCAGCCTGCTGGCCGCGCTGGTGCTGGGCTTCGTCGGCTACCTGTTCACGCTCTCGCACGTCCAGGAACGGCACTTCCAGTCCACCGCGTACAAGACCTTCCGGGACCAGCTCGCCCGGGCCGTCGCCCCCACCGGGGCCGCCGCCGACGGCGCCCCGGTGGCCCTGCTGGACATCCCGGCGATCGGCCTGCACCAGGCCGTCGTGGTCGAGGGCACCACCGGCCGGGACCTCATGCGCGGGCCCGGCCACCGCCGGGACACCGCCCTGCCCGGCCAGGGCGGCGTCGCGGTGCTGTTCGGCCGCGGCGCCACCTTCGGCGCGTCCTTCGCCGAACTGTCCGGGCTCCGGGTCGGCGACAAGATCGAGGCCACCACCGGGCAGGGCAAGTTCACCTACACCGTCAACGTGTACGGCGACGGCGACCACCCGATCACCGACCCGGCCCGCAACCGGCTCGTCCTGGTCACCGGGGACTCGGACTGGATCCCCGGCTCGACCGTGATGGTCGGCGCCCGGCTGGACGGCGACCCCGAGCAGAACCCCGGCGGCCGGCCCAGGACCGTCCCGTACGACAAGGCGCTGGCCGCCGACAAGGGCGCGCTGGCCACGCTGCAGCTGTGGTCGCTCGGGCTGCTGGGCGCGGTGCTCGGCGCGCTCCTGCTGGCCCGGTACTGGCGGGCCTCGGCGGCCTACCTGAGCCTCGCGCCGGTGCTCGGCGCGCTGCTCTGGGCGGTCTACGAGAACGCCGCGGCCCTGCTGCCCAACCTCTACTGAAGCGCGCCCGGAAGGCCGTACCGATGACGGATGCACCGATGACCGACACCCCGACCACCGGCCTGGGCACGGCGGACGCCCCGGCGACCGACCCGGCCGCCGACACCCTCACCCTCCCGCCGCTGCCGCCGGCCCCGCACCCGGGCGGCGAGCCGCTGGCCGGGCTGGAGACCAGGGAGGTCTCCGCGTGGTTCGGCGCCCGCAAGGTGCTGGAGCGGGTCTCGCTGGCGATGCCGGCCGGCGAGGTCACCGCGCTGATCGGCCCGTCCGGCTGCGGCAAGTCCACCTACCTGCGGATCCTCAACCGGATGCACGAGATGGTGCGCGGCGCCGCGCTCGCCGGCGAGGTGCTGCTGGAGGGCGACGACGTCTACCGTCCCGGCCGGCGCCCCGCCGAGGTGCGGCGCCGGATCGGCATGGTGTTCCAGCGGCCCAACCCGTTTCCGGCGATGTCCATCCAGGACAACGTCGCCAGCGGCCTGAAGCTGGCCGGGATCAAGGTCTCCAAGGAGGAGCGCCGGGACCTGGTGGAGACCAGCCTGCGCCGCGCCGGGCTCTGGGACGAGGTCTCCACCCGGCTGCACACCCCGGGCGGCGCGCTCTCCGGCGGGCAGCAGCAACGCCTGTGCATCGCACGGTCGTTGGCGGTCTCGCCGGACATCCTGCTGATGGACGAGCCGTGCTCCGCGCTCGACCCGACCTCCACCCGGAGGGTCGAGGAGACCATCGCCGAACTGCGCGGGCGGCTCACCATCGTGATCGTCACCCACAACATGCAGCAGGCCCAGCGCGTCTCGCAGACCTGCGCCTTCTTCCTGGCCACCCACGACACCCCGGGCCGGATCGTGGAGGCCGGGCCGACCGCTCAGGTCTTCGGCAACCCGCGCGACCAGCGGACCTCCGACTACGTGAACGGCCGCTTCGGCTAGGTCCTGTTGTCCAGGGCCCGGGCGGCACGCCTTCAGGGGAGCCGCAGCAGCTCCTCCAGCACCGCCGCGACGCCGTCCTGCTCGTTGCTCACGGTGTGCAGCGGCACCGCCGCCAGCACCTGCGGGTGCGCGTTGGCGACGGCGTACGCGGTGCCGGCCCAGTCCAGCATCTCCAGGTCGTTCGGCATGTCGCCGAAGGCCACCACCTCGCTCCGGTCGATCCCGTGCCCGGCGCACCAACGGGCCAGCGTGCTGGCCTTGGTGACGCCGGGCGCGCTGATCTCCAGCAGCGGGATCGGCGCCGAGCGGGTGATCTCGGCCAGGTGCCCGGCCGCCTCCCGGGCCCGGGTGAGGAACGCGTCCGGGTCGAGGTCGGGGTGCTTGGCCAGCAGCTTGAACAGGCCCCGGACCGGCCCGCCGGCGCCCAGCAGCTTCTCCGCCGGGCCGACCGCGTGCTCCAGGTCGTCGCCCCACATCGGCACCGCGTACTCGGGCTCGCGGGCCCACCCGTCCGGGTACTCGAAGGCGAACGCGGTGCCGGGCAGCTTGGCGCGCAGCACCTCGACCACCGCCAGGGTGGTCTCCACCGGCAGCGGGAACGACTCCAGCAGCTCGCCGCGCCGCACGTCCACCACCGCGCCGCCGTTCGAGCAGATCGCCACCCCGTGGCCGCCGATGTGCGCGCTCACCTGCTGCATCCAGCGCGGCGGACGCCCGGTGACGAACACCACCTGCACCCCGGCCGCCTCCGCGGCCGCCAGGGCCGCGGCGGTGCGTTCGCTGACGGTGCCGCCGGCGCACAGCAGGGTGCCGTCCAGGTCGGTGGCGATGAGGCGGGGGGCGGTACGGGCTTCGGTCACCGGTCCATCTTCGCCCATCGGTGCCGCACCGGTCACCGGCGAGGACGGACCTCGTCGCGGACCCGCAGGACGGCGCCGCCGACCCGCCGGACCTGTGGCTTTCGGCCCCCTTTCGGCCCCCGAGGCTCCGTTTCCGGCCTATTCGCCCGCCGGCCGGGGTGTCCCCGGGGCGCGACGGGCAGGAGTGTGCACGGCCACCCCGTCGGCAGGAAGAGCCATGCCCACTCGCCAGCTCCGAGACGAGCCTCCCCCGACCATCCCGCCCGCCGCCTCCCCGGACGCCTCCCGGGACGTCTCCCCGGACGTCTCCTCGGGCGCTTCCCCGGACGCCTCCCGCGAGCCGGTCCTGCTCGGCGACGTCCTCTTCCACACCCTCGCCGAGATCGCCCGCCGCGCCCCCGAGCCCCGCCTCCCGGCCCAGCGCACCCGCCCGCACCCGTAGCTGCGGCACCGCCCGTTCGGGGCAAGGAATTTGATGCCGTCTCACCCCTGGTCGAGGCTTGTTCGATTCCCTAAACTGCACTCCCCACCCGCCGGCACCGGAGCACGTCATCGGGGCGTGCTCGGCCGCGCCGGCCAGCCCCACCAGGAGGTCTTGACATGGTCAAGCACTACTTCAAGTACGCCCTGAGCACCCTCACCGCCGCCATGTTCGCGCACATGGCCTGACCGAGTCGTCCCGGCCTGGGCCGGGGTGAGCATCCCCGGCCCAGGTTCCAGGAGGTCTCGTGTTCGGCACTGCGGTGAGTCAACTCCGGTACGGCGCATCGATCCTGCTCAACCGCAGGATCCGCCCCAAGGACCTCGGGCGGATCGCCGACGACATGGTCCGCACGCTCGCCGAGTTCGGCGAACCGGGCGCGGACTCGGCGCTGCTGCCGGGGCAGGCCGGTCAGGTCGACCCGGAGGTGCGGCGCACGGTCACCCGGCGGAGCCTGCGGGCCACCGCGCGCGCCGCCGTCCGCCACACGGCCTACTACCGGCGGACCTTCGACGACCTCGAGATCGACCCCGAGACGCTCGACACGGAGACCTGGTCGCGGGTGCCCGTCACCCCGAAGGCGGCCCTGCGCGGCCTGCCCGCCGCGTTCGTCTCCGCCGCCGCCACGCCCGCCCTGATGGCGCTGACCACCGGCACCAGCGGCACCCCGACCGCGGTCTGGTACTCCCGGGCCGAGTTGGAGACCACGATCGCCCTCAGCACCATCTCGGCGGCCCTGACCCTCGGGCTGCGCCCCCGGCACACCGTGGCCTACGCGGGCTGCTCCAGGGCCACCCTGCCACTGGTCGTCGCCGAGGAGTCCACCACCCGGGTCGGCGCCTCGTTCGTCCAGTTCGGGACGATCGACCCCGCGCTCGCCCTGGAACGCCTCGCCGCACCGCTCGGCCTGCCCGGCAAGGCCCCGCAGATCACCCACCTCACCGCCTCCGCGTCGTACCTCTCCGCGCTCGTGCAGGAGGCCGAACAGGCCGGGTGGCGGTCCGCGGACTTCGGGCTGGAGAGCATCGGGGTGGGCGGCGAGGTGCTGTCGGCCCCCCTGCGGGAGCGGGCCGAAGCGGCGTTCGGGGCACCGTTGTCCACGTCCTACCTGATGACGGAGACGCTCCCCTCGGGCGGCACGCCGTGCTCCCAGGGGCATCTGCACCACACCACCGAGTTCGGGCACCTGGAGGTGCTCGACCCGCAGACCTGGGAGCCGACCGCGCCGGGGGAGGTCGGGATGCTGGTGCACACCCCCTTCGTGCCCTACCGGGAGTGCACCCTGCTGCTGCGGTACGCCACCGGCGACCTGGTCCGGCTGCCCGTCGGCGGGACCGGGTGCGAGTGGGCGCACCTGCCGGCCACGTCCGCCGTCCTGGGCCGCTGGTCGGGGCCGCTCAGCGCCACCGTGCCGACCAGGGACGTCCTCGACCTGGTCGAGGGGGAGCCGGACGTGCCGCTGCCGGCCAGGTACACGCTGACCGAGGAGCCGGACGGCGGTGCGCTGCTGCACCTCCTGGTCCGGGCGCTGCCCGCGGCGACACTGCGCCGCAGGCTGGAGGAGCGGGCGTCGGCGGCGGGGCTGCCGCTGGCCGGCATCGTGCTCCACGACGACCGGTCGAAACTGCCGCCGTCCAGTCCGGTCCGCGCGGACCTGCGGGAACACACCTTCGAGTCGGCCCGTCCGGTCGGCGTCCGGGCCGGGAGCGGCGCATGAACGCGATCCCCCTCATCGCCCTGAGTTGCTGCGTGGCCCTGCTGATGGCCGCGGCCGGGGGGTACCTGGTCCGCGTGCGGATGCCCAGGCCTCCGGTGGGCGTCTACACCTCCGGCGACATCGCCGTCCTGTGCGTCGGCGTCGTGCTGGCCCCGCTGCTCTACCTCGAGCTGCCGGGCGTGGTCGTCTCGGCGCTGTTCGGCCTGGTGCTCTGCCTGGCGGTGCAGTTCACCCTGGCGCCGGTCTGCTCCGGCCGCTGGGCCTGGGGCCTCGCGCTCGTGGCCGCCGGAGCCACGGCGGCGTGCAGCGGCCACCCCGTCGCGGTGCGCGCCTGCACCGACGTGATGCTCGCCGTCGCGGTGGTGGGCGTGGCCAACCTGTGGACGCAGAGCGGAATGCGATCGGCGCACGCGGCCGGCCTGGCCGCCGTCCTGTCCTGCTACGACCTGGTCGCGACCACCCTGACGCAGGTCACCGCGAACTTCGTCACCCAGGTCCAGGGAAGGCCGTTCGCCCCGATGCTCGTCCTGACGGGCGGCAGCCCGCCGGTCGCCGTGGGCCTCGGCGACCTGCTGCTCCTCGTGCTGTTCCCCCTGGTCGCCGCCAAGGCGTTCGGGCGGACGGCCGCGTTGCTGGCGGCGGTCGTCGGAGTGGTCGTGACCAGCGCGGTCAGCGCGCTGTTCGCCCTGGGCGCGCTGACGGCGGGCTTCCCCCTGCTGACCGTGCTCGGCCCCCTGATCGTGGTGCAGCACGTGGTGTGGTCGCGCCGGCTGGGCGGCGAGCGGACGACGGCCCGCTGGCGCGCCGGCACCGCGTCGCCGGCCCCACGCCCCGACCGCCTCCAGCCGGACCACGCCGTGACGTCGGCCCTGTCCCTCACCCCGCCCACCGGGCTGGCACCGGGCACCTGGATCGCGATCGCCGACGGCCGGATCCTCGGCACCGGCAACTCCCCCGGCCTCGCCCGCCGCGACGCCCGCCAGCGCGGCACGGCCACCCTCCCCGTCGTGCGCCAGCTCTGACCGGGCGTCGGCCTTCTGACGGCGGCGGCCACGGCGGCCACGGCGGCCACGGCGTTCTCGGCGTTCGTGGCTAGGGGCGATGGGGTTGGCCCGGCACGCGCCGTGCGCTGGTGAACCGCTGCCGTCGCCCGCCGGCCGCCAGTTCGCCGAGGCGCTCGCCGACGACGGAGACGCCGGGCCGGGGCTCCTGCGCGTAGTACCAGGGCTTGCGTCGGCGCAACAGTTCCTCGCCGTGCTCGCTCCAGGCGAACCCGGGTTTCCGCAGCAGCTTCCGGAACACCGAGTCGGCGGTCTCCGGGTGGGCGGCGGCCAGTCGCCGGATCGGCAGTGGCGTGATCGACTGCTCGCGCAGGTACGTGCGCAGCAGGTCCTGGTGCGGTTTGCGACCCGTGAGGGAGGGGTCGGCGAAGAGCTCCCGCAACAGCCCGTAGTCCGCGTAGAAGTTGAGCCCGTCGACCTCGTCGTAGATGACTCCGATGGTGTCCGCGTCCGCAAGGTCCCGCGGCAGCTCGAAAGCCGGAAAGTCGAGGCCCGGGAGCCGCCTGCCCCGGGCGCGGTCGGGACGCCCGGCGGCGGTGTCCTCCTGCCGGTGCCGGTAGTAGGCGTTGAGCCGTTCCTCGGTTTCGGCGGGCGGAAGGACCAGTTCGTCGCCGCCGAAGAACTCGACGAACGCGTCCCGGTCCGCCCGCATCGACTCCCATCCCTGCTCGATCTTCTCGGGGTTGCGGAAGACCAGTTCGGGGTGGCTGGTGGCCAGTTGGAGTGCGGCCCGGGCGATCTCGGTGGCGCTGGACCTGGGGTAGAACGACATCGCCCCGGAGATCAGCCACGTCCCGTCGGCCGAGAAGACCGGCACCAGGCAGGCGTGGAGGAACCCTCCCTTCGTCACTCCCCGGAAAGCAGCCCGTCCGGCGTTCGAGTACGTGCGGTACTCCAGGTCGTCGATCAGGTTCAGCAGGACGAGGGCATCCCCGTCCTTGCGGCGGATCTCGAAGATCCCCTCGACCGGGTCCCGCCAGCCGAGCAGCATCTCCCGGTCGATCCCGTCCAGGTCCCGCCGCCCACCGACGAACCGGTCCACCACCGTCGAACCGTCCGGCAGGCGGAAGCGCAGGATGAAGTGGTCGGTGATCCGGACCGCCTCACCCTCGTCCAGCAGCCGTTCGGGCCCGGCCGCCTCCAGCAGCAGGGGAGTCAACCACCGGTCGAAGCGCGCACTCTGCGCGAAGGCGACCAGCTCCCCCTTCAACTCGGCACAGCGCTCGATCAGGTCGGTGAGCGAGCGCTCGCCGTGATCCGCGCCTCGAACGGCGATCGCCATGTCCTGCTCTCCCCACAAGCCGGTTCCGAAGTAGTGATGTGTGAGTTGCTCGGCTCTCGCCGTGGGCATCGACGGTGGCCCTCATCCAGCACGGCCAAAAGCTCGGCCCGCCCTGCCCGCTGCACCCATGGCGCCACGGTAGCGGTCGTGAGGGCGCCGTCGCCGAGGGTCGCTCGAAACCTCACCTGCCGGAGTGAAAACGCAGGGTCGACGGCACGCGTCTGGGTACCGTGATCCCGGCAACAAGAAGGCCGACCGAGTGGGCCGACGCCGGGCGTCGGCGCGACGCCCGACGGAACGGAGTGCGTGGTCGCCCAGGGCCGAGACGGCTGAGTGTCGCCGCTAGTCCGCCAACGGCCCGTCGGCCGCCGGCGGACTGGTTGCTTCGCGTGGGTCGGCGGCGCGAACCACGGGAAGCGAATCCTTGATCAGGCCAGCTGGGCGAGGCCCTCGGTGGCGATCCTCTCGAAGACGGCGAGGTCGTTCTCGAAGATCGAGTCCGGGACGGGCCAGTGGATCACCAACTCGGTGATGCCCAGGTCGCGGTAGGTGCCGGCCCAGTCCACGAAGGCGTCCAGCGACTGCAGAGGCTTCTCGGCGGTCGAGCCCTGGAGCAGCACCTTCTCCAGCTCGCCGGCGTCCCGGCCCCGTGCCTCGCAGGCGGCCGTCAGCTTCGCGATCTGCGCGGCGATCACGCCGGGCGCCTGCTCGACCGGCACGTCCGCGGGGCCCTTCGGGTCGCCGTACGTCACCCAGCCCTGCCCGTACTCGGCCGCCAGCCGTAGCCCGCGCGGGCCGGTCGCGGCGACGTAGAACGGCACCCGGGGGGTCTGCACGCAGCCGGGGACGTTCCGCGCCTCGACCGCCGAGTAGTACGTGCCCTCGCGGGTGGTGGCGTCGGTGCGCAGCAGCTCGTCAAGCAGCGGCAGGAACTCGCCGAAGCGGTCCGCCCGCTCCTTCGGCGACCACGCCTCCTGGCCCATCGCCGTCGCGTCGAAGCCGGTACCGCCGGCGCCGATGCCCAGTGTGACCCGCCCGCCGGACACGTCGTCCAGCGTGATCAGCTCCTTCGCCAGCGTCACGGGGTGGCGGAAGTTCGGCGATGTCACGAGCGTCCCGAGCCGCAGGCGCTCGGTCGCGGTGGCCGCCGCGGTCAGTGTCGGGATCGATCCGAACCACGGCTCGTCGCGGAACGACCGCCACGACAGGTGGTCATAGGTGTACGCGGCATGGAACCCGAGCTCCTCGGCCCGCCGCCAGATCTTCTGCCCCTCGCTCCACCGGTGGATGGGGAGGATCACGGTACTCAAGCGCATGCCCTCGACCCTACGCGTGTGCTCCGGCAGGTGAGGTTGCGAGCAACCCGCAGTGACGACACATGCGTAGCCGCTAGCGTAGTGCCATGGGTGCATTGGGCAGGACCGAGCTTGAGGCCATGATCGATGAGGCCACCGTCGACGCCTACGGCGAGGACGAGCAGCTGACCGGTCTGTTCACCATGCTGGAGGAGAACCTCGCGGTGCCGTTCGGCACGACGGTTCTCGGAGTGGAGGTGACTGTGCGCGGCGTCGACCTCACTCAGGATGGCCGGATCGTCGCACTGTGCTTTCGCGGCCGTGTTCGACAGGAGATCGGGATCCTGGAGCTGCCGATGCCGACACCTGCCCCGGACGGCGCCGAGTGGATCGAGGCTTACCGCCACTGGACCGGCTGACGCCAAGCAGCTCACACATCACTTCGGAACTCACCTGCAGAGAAAGCAGGACATGGCGATCGCCGTTCGGGATACGGATCACGGCGAGTGCTCGCTCACCGATCTCATCGAGCGCAGTGCCGAGTTGAAGGGGGAGTCGGTCGCCTTCGCGCAGAGCGCGCGCTTCGATCGGTGGTTGACTCCCGCCCTTCTGGAGGCGGCGGGCCCTGAGCGGCGGCTGGACGAGGGCGCGGCGCGTCTCGGCGGCCTCATCCGGGTGAAATGCTGGCGAGCCTGATGCCCGTACGGGACGATGAAGTAGCGTCGGATTGTCGTCTGGAGCCAAGGAGGTGCCGCATGTCGTACGAGCCCAAACTGGCTGCCGCGTTGTCCGGTGCGACTCTGCGGCAGCTGTCGCACTGGCGGCGGGCCACCGGCGAGCGCGGCGCTGTCCTGGTGCCGGAGATCTCGACGTCTCGTCCGATCCTCTACTCCTTTCGCGACGTGGTCGCTCTCCGAGTCTGTGTCCGTCTTCGCGAGGAGGCATCCCTCCAGAAGATCAGGCGGGCGCTGAGCACGTTGCGCGAGGGCCTCGACGAAGGGGAACACCTCTCGGCCTACCGGCTGGTCGCGGGCGGTGACACGATCTACCTGGCAGACCCGGACCACGCAGTGGACCTTGTGCGGAGCAAGGGCAATGTCGTCATTCACGACATGGTGGACGTGCTTGCGCCTTTCTACCGTGGTGGTCGGCGAATCCCGGACCTCCTTGAACCCCGGCCGCACGTGTCTATTGACCCTGCTGTGCGAGGCGGCGAGCCGGTCGTCGAGGGGACACGTATCCCGGCGACAGAGGTTGCTGCTCTCCTACGGGACGGCGTGCCACCTGAGCAGATCGGCGACTACTACCCGGGCGTCACAGCAGAGGCAGCGCGCGACGCAGCGGACTTCGCCGACTATGTCGACAGTTACGAGGATGCGGAAATCCGGCAGGCAGCGTCTTGAAGCTGCTGCTCGACGAGAATGTGCCGCTTCCCATGGCACGGATCGTGCGGCTGCTCCTGAAGCACCACGTTGTCGAGCACGTGGCCGAACTCAGCGGGTGGGCGGGAACCAGGGACGTCGACCTCTATGCGCGTGCGGCAGCGGACGGCTTTCAGATCGTTGTCACGAATGACACGAAGCAACTGAGCCGTCCACTCGAGGTAGTCGCCATCGCCGAGTCGGGCCTGCATCGCATCGAGTACCGCCAGAATCACAAGCACGGCGGGTTGGTGGGTCTCGGTGCAGCTATCGCCACCGTGTGCGCCGGCCTGCCCCATGCCTTGGCTGAACTCGACCAGGCAGACAGTCAGCGCCTGATCTCGCTGAATGCGGTCGACCCGTCCCAGCAGAGCCGCTTGCGGATCGTGGATCCTGCCAGCGCCCCGCCCAAGTTCTGGCCCGCCGACTCACAGGGGTAGTGGCATCAGGGGCTGAACCAGCGGAACATCGCAGGTCAGCGTGTGATGCATGAAGAAGGATTGACTGATGTCACGGCGTCCCGAGCCGCAGGCGCTCGGTCGCGGTGGCCGCCGCGGTCAGTGTCGGGATCGATCCGAACCACGGCTCGTCGCGGAACGACCGCCACGACAGGTGGTCATAGGTGTACGCGGCATGGAACCCGAGCTCCTCGGCCCGCCGCCAGATCTTCTGCCCCTCGGCCCATCGGTGGATGGGCAGGATCACGGTGCTCAGTCGCATGGTGTCGACCCTATGGGTCGGAACGGCCGCGTGGTCTTCGCGTCTCCCGGCCGGGTCGTCGAGGCGGGTGCGACAGGTCAGGCATGGGCCAGGCCGTCCACATAGAGGACGTCGACCCGGAGAGCATCGGAAGCGGCCGGTACCGCGGGCACGGCGACTCCGGTGGCGTTTCCGAGTCGGACCTCGCGCCGGATTCCCCGTTGCCGGCCTCGCACGGGCGACGAGGACGTCCTGACCCTGAGGGGGAGGTGCTCCGCCCCTTAGGGGAGATCCTCCGCGGCGTCATACCGCAGCAGCAGACGGGCTCGTCATTCCAGCTCATAGCCCTTGGCGCGTAGGCCCGTTACGTTGAGCAGGTGTCCACTGCTGTCATCAAGACGGACGGCCTCACCAAGAGGTTCCCCCGGGTCACCGCCCTCGACCAGCTCACCGTCGAGGTGCGGCCCGGGGTGGTCGGGCTGGTCGGGGCCAACGGGGCGGGCAAGTCCACCCTCATCAAGATCCTGCTCGGCCTCGCCCCGGCGACGTCCGGCCGCGGCGAGGTCCTCGGCCTGGACGTCGCCACCCGGGGCCCGGAGATCCGCGAACGGGTCGGCTACATGCCCGAACACGACTGCCTGCCACCCGACGTGTCGGCGACCGAGTTCGTGGTGCACATGGCGCGGATGGCGGGGCTGCCGGCCACCGCCGCCCGTGAGCGCACCGCGGACACCCTGCGGCACGTCGGCCTGTACGAGGAGCGGTACCGGCCGATGGGCGGGTACTCGACCGGCATGAAGCAGCGGGTCAAGCTCGCCCAGGCGCTGGTGCACGACCCGAAGCTGGTGCTGCTGGACGAGCCGACCAACGGCCTCGACCCGGCCGGCCGGGACGAGATGCTGGGCCTGATCCGCCGGGTGCACACCGACTTCGGGATCTCGGTGCTGGTCACCACCCACCTGCTCGGCGAGCTGGAGCGCACCTGCGACCACCTGGTCGTGATCGACGGCGGCAAGCTGCTGCGCTCCTCCTCCACCGCCTCCTTCACCGAGGCGACGGCCGTCCTGGCGGTCGAGGTGACGGACCACCCGCAGGACGCCGTCCCGGAGCCGGGCGACGCCGTCCGCGAACGGCTGGCCGCCGCCGGGCTGTCCGTCCAGCCGGAGGGCTCGCACCTGCTGCTGGTCCGGCTGGCCGGCGACGACACCTACGACACCATCCGCGACACCGTCGCCGGCCTGGGTCTCGGCCTGGTCCGGCTGGAGCAGCGCCGCCACCGGGTCGCCGAACTCTTCACCGACGAGAACAGGGGAGGGACGGACGATGTCGCTGCCTCCTGACACCAGGTCCGCCGACACCGGCGTCATCCACGACATCGGCTACCGCGGCTACACCGGGCCCCGGCTCGGTCGGGCCTACGCCACCCGCTCGCTGTTCACCCAGAGCCTGCGCGCCGCGTACGGGCTCGGGCGCTCCGGCAAGTCCAAGGTGCTGCCGATGCTGGTGCTCGGCGTGGTCACGATGCCGGCCGTGGTCATGGTGGCGATCGCGCTCGCCACCAGCGCGAAGGAGCTGCCGCTGGACTACCCGCGGTACCTGTCCTCGTTCGTGCTGGTCGTGTCGATCTTCCTGGCCTCGCAGGCGCCGGTGCTGTTCTCCCGGGATCTCCGGCACCACACCGTCCCGCTGTACTTCTCCCGCCCGATCACCCGCGCCGACTACGTCCGGGCCAAGTTCGCCGCCATGGTCAGCGCCCAGTTCCTGCTGATGGCGGCGCCGTTGCTGGTCCTCTACATCGGGGCGCTGCTCGGCGGGCTGGACTTCGGGCACAACACCGGGCACTTCCTGTCCGGCCTGGTCGCCGCCCTGCTGTACTCCCTGGTGCCGACCTCGGTGGCGCTGGTGGTCGCCGCCGCGACCCCGCGCCGCGGCTTCGGGGTGGCCGGGATCATGGGCTACCTGGCGATCAGCACGGCCGTGGTGGCGATCCTGACCCGGATCGGCACCGCCACCGAGCTCACCGTCCCGGACTCCGCCCAGTGGATCGCGCTGCTGTCGCCGAACGACCTGGTGGAGAGCCTGACCAACCAGCTCTTCGACGTCGGCGGGATGGACGGCCGGATGCACGCGCCCGGCGGGCTCGGCGTGGTCGTCTTCACCGCCGCCGTCCTCGCGATGGTGTCCGGCTCGTACGGGCTGCTGCTGCGCCGCTACCGCAGCGTCTGATGAACCGAGGAGTTTGAGAGGCGTCATGGCCACCATCACCATCGACAAGGTCTCCCGCTGGTTCGGGAACGTGGTCGCCGTCAACGACATCAGTATGACGATCGGCCCAGGTATCACCGGCCTGCTCGGTCCGAACGGCGCGGGCAAGTCGACCCTCATCCACATGATGAGCGGCTTCCTCTCGCCCTCCAGCGGGGCGGTCACCCTGGACGGCGCGCCGATCTGGCGCAACCAGCAGGTGTACCGGCAGATCGGCCTGGTCCCGGAGCGGGAGTCGATGTACGACTACCTGACCGGCTGGGAGTTCGTGCTCGCCAACGCCGAACTGCACGGTCTCGCCGACCCGGGCGCCGCCGCCCGGCGCGCCCTGGACCTGGTGGAGATGGCCTACGCCAAGGACCACCGCACCGGGACGTACTCCAAGGGCATGAAGCAGCGGGTCAAGATGGCCTCCGCGCTGGTCCACGACCCGGCCGTGCTGCTGCTCGACGAGCCGTTCAACGGCATGGACCCGCGCCAGCGGCTCCAGCTGATGGAGCTGCTGCGCCGGTTCGGCGCGGACGGCCGGACGGTGCTGTTCTCCTCCCACATCCTGGAGGAGGTCGAGCAACTGGCCCGGCACATCGAGGTCGTGGTGGCCGGCCGGCACGCCGCCTCGGGCGACTTCCGGAAGATCCGCCGGCTGATGACCGACCGGCCGCACCGCTACCTGGTCCGCTCCAGCGACGACCGTCGGCTGGCCGCCGCGCTGATCGCCGACGGCTCCACGACCGGTGTCGAGGTGGACGCGCGGGAACGGGCGCTGCGGATCGAGGCGGTGAACTTCCAGGGCTTCACCACCCTGCTGCCCCGGGTCGCCCGCGAGGCGGACATCCGGCTGTACACCGTCTCGCCGGCGGACGAGTCGCTGGAGAGCGTCTTCTCCTACCTGGTGTCCGCGTGAGGCCGGGCATCCGCGTGAGGCCCGGCGTCCGCGCGAGGCCCGGCGTCCGCGCGAGGCCCGGCGTCCGAGCCACCGAACTCCCGTACCGGACCCAGGAAAGGGCCGACCGACCATGAACCCGACCGTCGCCAGGCTGACCCTGCGCGGCCTGCTGGGCCGCCGCCGCGGCCTCCTGCTGCTGGTGGTCCCCGCCCTGCTGCTGGTCATCTCGGCCGTCGCGAGCGGCACCGCCAGCGGGAACGAGCACGACCTCACCGTCAAGATCCTCGGGCAGCTCGGCCTCGGCACCCTGGTGCCGATCCTCGGCCTGGTCGTCGGCACCGGCGTGATCGCCACCGAGATCGACGACGGCTCGATCGTCTACCTGCTGGCCAAGCCGCTGCCGCGGTGGAAGATCGTCACCACCAAGCTGGTCGTCGCGATCGGCACCACCTGGGTGTTCGCCGCCCTCCCGACGCTGCTCTGCGGCCTGCTGCTGATCGGCACCAGGGACGGCATCGCGCTCGGCTACACCGTGGCCGTGCTGGTCGCCGGGGCGGCGTACAGCGCGCTGTTCCTGCTGCTCGGCGTGGTCACCCGGCACGCGGTGGTGGCCGGACTGGGGTACGCGCTGGTCTGGGAGTCGTTGATCGGCAACTTCGTGTCGGGCGCCCGGGCGCTGAGCGTCCAGCAGTGGGGCCGGTCGGTGGCCGAGGCGGTCGCCGGGGACGCCGCGATCGGCGCCGACGTCTCGCTCGGGGTGGCCGTCCCGCTGCTGCTGGCGGTCACCGTGGCGGCGACGGTGCTGGCCTCGGTGAAGCTGGCCGGACTGACCCTGGCCGCCGAGGAGTAGCCGGCCGGGGCCGACCCGGGGCAGTCGGGGTCGGCCCGAGCGGAGGTGCTAGCCGAGCGTCCGGTTGCGGCCCGCGCCCCAGCCGGCCGCGCCGACCACGGTGGCCAGCACCAGCATCAGCACCAGGGTGGCCGTCCAGCCGCCGGTGAGCTGGTGCAGCGCGCCGGCGCCGACCGGGCCCGCCGCCGCGACCAGGTAGCCGACCGCCTGCGACATCCCGCCCAGCTGGGCGGCGCCGGCCGCGCTGCCGGTGCGCAGCACGATGAAGGCCAGGCCCAGGCCCAGCGAACCGCCCTGGGCGACGCCCAGGATGGTCGCCGACACCCAGGCGCCGGACACCGGCGCGATCAGCAGCAGGGCGATGCCGAGGCCGTTCAGCCCGGCCATGACCACCGCCAGCCCGCGCTGGCGGGTCATCCGGCCGGCCAGCAGCGGCACCAGGAAGGCGCCCGCGACCTGCACCAGGTTGGAGAAGGCGAAGACCAGACCGGCCTCGCCGCGGTCCATGCCGTGGTCGGCCAGGATGGTCGGCATCCAGGCGACCAGGGTGTACACCAGCAGCGACGAGATGCCCATGAAGAGGCTGATCTGCCAGGCCATCGGCGAGCGCCAGATGCCCTCGATCGGCTTCTCGGCCACACGACCGGCCGCAGGACCGGCAGGGGCCGCTGCCCCGGACGCCGCCGCCCCGGACGCCGCCGCCCGCTCCTGCCGGGAGCGCAGCACCTGCGGCAGCCAGGCCACCGCGGCGATCAGCGCGAGCAGCGACCAGGTGCCCAGCGAGGCCTGCCAGCCGCCGCCGAGGGCGTGCTCCAACGGCACCGACAGACCGGCCGCCAGGGTCGCGCCGACCAGCATGGTGGTCGAGTAGACGCCGGTCATCGCCGCCGCCCGGTCCGGGAACTCCCGCTTCACCAGGCCCGGCATCGACACGTTCAGCACCGCGATGGCCACGCCGATCACCACGCAGCCCGCGTACAGCGCCGCCACCGAGGGCAGCACCCGCAGCAGCACGCCCGCGCCCAGCACCAGGACCGCGCCCAGCACCACCCGTTCGGTGCCGAACCGCCGGGTCAGCCGGGGCGTGAGCGGGGCGCCGACGCCCTGGAACAGCACCGGCACGGTGGTGATCAGTCCGCTCGCGGTGGCGGAGAGTCCGAAGGTCCGCTGGATCTCGCCGACCATCGGCGACACCGCCGCCAGGCAGGCGCGCATGTTCAGCGCGACCAGCAGGATGCCGGTCAGCAGCAGCGCGGGGTGGGCCAGCCGGGTGCGGACGGGAAGCGGGAGGGACGTGGTGGCAACCGGCTGCTGGGCACGGGTGACGGCCATGGGTGTGCTGTTCTTTCGTGAATGTGCGAGAGGGCGCGGAGGACGGAAGGGAGGCGGGTGCCTACGTCACTTCCGGGCCGCGATGGCCGCGAGGAGCTGCTCGACGGCCGCGGTCGGCTCGGCGAGCAGCGCACGACACGCGGCCTCGGCACGGTCCGGGTCGCCGCTCTCGATCGCGTCGACCAGCGCCGCGTGGGTGGCCACGGCCACCTCGGGCATGTCGTGGTCGCCGAAGGCCGAGGTCATCGACTCGCGCACGGAGGCACCGAAGTAGCGGTAGACCTCGGTGAGCGCCGGGTTGTGCGCGGCCTCGACGATGGCGGTGTGGAACTCCAGGTCGTGCTCGACGGTGGCCTCGCGGTCGGTCCGCTCGGCGTGCGAGGCGATCACCTCGGCCTCGCGGGCCAGCGCGGCCCGCATCCGCTCGACGTCCTCGCGGGTGTGCCGCAGCGCGGCCAGCCGGGCGGCCTCGGTCTCCAGCGCGGCCCGGACCTCCAGGACGTCCCGGATGCCCGAGCGCTGGACGCCGCGCAGGACGGCGGCCGGGTCGCTGGTGGAGCGGACGAACGTCCCCTCGCCCTGGCGGGAGACCAGCATGCCGGCGTGCACCAGCACCCGGATCGCCTCCCGGACGGTGTTCCGGCCGACCTGGAGCCGCTCGGCGAGTTCGTGCTCGGTGGGGATCTGCGATCCCACCGGCCAGACGCCGCCGGCCAGTTGTTCGCGCAGCTGGTCGATCGCGGTGTCCACCAGGGAGCGCCGTCCGGCCGCCTGGAGGCTGTTGCCGTCGTTGGTCATGCCGGTACTCCCTTCGTTGTCGGTCACCGCGCCGCTGGTCAACGCCGGTCATCGGTCATCCTACAACCGCTTGCCCGGTCATCCTACAACTGGAGGTGAACCCCCGCCGAACACTACGGCGAGGTCGGGAGGAGGAGGGCCTAGACGCCCGGGTAGAGCTGTTCCAGGACGACGGCGACGCCGTCCTCGTCGTTGCTCGCGGTGACCTCGTCGGCGACGGCGAGCAGTTCCTCGTGGGCGTTGGCCATCGCCACGCCGCGGGCCGCCCAGCCGAACATCGGCACGTCGTTGGGCATGTCGCCGAAGGCGATGGTGTCGGCCCCGCGGACGCCCAGGCGGCGGGCGGCGACGGCCAGCCCGGTGGCCTTGGACAGGCCCAGCGGCAGCAGTTCGACCACTCCGGCGCCGGCCATCACGACGCCGACCAGGTCCCCGGCGACGCGGCGGGCGGCCTCGGCGAGCGCGTCGTCGGTCAGGCCGGGGTGCTGGATGTAGAGCTTGCTCACCGGGGCGTCGAGCAGCTGGTCGCGGTCGACCCGGACGACCGGGAGGTCGGAGCCGATCAGCAGCTCGTAGCCGGGGCCGGCCAGCACCTGGCCGTCCAGGCCGTCCTGGTTGGCGGCGACGGCCAGCGGGCCGGTCTCGGCCTCGATCTTGGCGATGGCGAGCGCGGCGAGCCGGCGGTCCAGGGTGAGGGAGGTGAGCAGCCGGTGCGCGCCGGCGTCGTACACCTGGGCGCCCTGGCCGCAGACGGCTATCCCGGTGTAGCCGATCTCGTCGAAGACCGGGCGGGCCCAGGCGGCGGAGCGGCCGGTGACGACGATGTGCAGCGCGCCCGCGCCGGTGGCCGTGGCCAGGGCGGCGCGGGTGCGCTCGGAGACGGTTTCCGTGCTGGTCAGCAGGGTGCCGTCGAGGTCGGTGGCGACCAGCCGGTAGGGCAGGTCGCCACCGCTCGGGCGCTCGCCGCTCGGGCGCTCACCGTTGGGGGAGACGGGGCTGGGGCTGGTGGTGCTCATGGGCCGTACGTCTCCCGGGAGTTGCGGGTGGTGCGGGTGGCGCGGTGCTACTTGACCGGTTCGAGGACGGTCCGCCCGCCGAGGAACGGCCGCAGTGCCTCGGGCACGACCACCGAGCCGTCGGCCTGCTGGTGGTTCTCCAGGATCGCCACGATGGTGCGCGGGACGGCGACCAGGGTGCCGTTCAGGGTGGCCAGCGGGCGGGTCTTGCCCTCCTCGCGCATCCGGATGGCGAGCCGGCGGGCCTGGTACTCGGTGGTGTTGGAGGTCGAGGTGACCTCGCGGTACTTGCCCTGGGTCGGGATCCAGGCCTCGATGTCGAACTTGCGCGCGGCCGAGGCGCCGAGGTCGCCGGAGGCGACGTCGATCACCCGGTAGGGCAGCTCCAGCGCGTTGAGGAAGTCCTTCTCCCACTGGAGCAGGCGGCGGTGCTCGTTCTCGGCGTCCTCGGGAGTGGTGTAGACGAACATCTCCACCTTCTCGAACTGGTGGACGCGGATGATGCCGCGGGTGTCCTTGCCGTAGGTGCCGGCCTCGCGGCGGAAGCAGGACGAGTAGCCGGCGTAGCGCAGCGGCAGCTTCTCGGCGTCGAGGATCTCGTCCATGTGGTACGCGGCGAGCGGGACCTCGCTGGTGCCGACCAGGTACCGGTCGTCCTCGGCGAGGTGGTACACGTTCTCGGCGGCCTGGCCGAGGAAGCCGGTGCCGTCCATGGCGGCGGGCCGGACCAGGGTCGGGGTGATCATCGGGATGAAGCCGGCGGCGGTGGCCTGGGCGATGGCCATGTTGACCAGGGCGAGCTCCAGCAGCGCGCCGACGCCGGTCAGGTAGTAGGAGCGGGCGCCGGCGACCTTGGCGCCGCGCTCGGTGTCGATCGCGCCCAGGATCTGGCCGAGCTCGACGTGGTCGCGCGGCTCGAAGCCCTCGGCGGCGAAGTCGCGCGGGGTGCCGATCTCCTCCAGGGTGACGAAGTCCTCCTCGCCGCCGACCGGGGCGGCCGGGTCGATGAGGTTCGCCAGCGAGCGGAGCAGGCGATCGGCCTCCTCCTTGGCCGCGCCCTGCTCGGCGTCCGCGGCCTTGACCTCGGCGGCCAGCTCCTTGGTGCGCTGCAGCAGGGCGGCCTTCTCCTCGCCCTTGGCCTGGGCGACCTGCTTGCCGAGCGTCCGCTGCTCGCTGCGCAGTTCGTCGAAGCGACTGCCCGAGGACCGGCGCCGTTCGTCGGCGGAGAGGAGGGCGTCGACCAGGTCGACGTCCTCGCCACGGACGCGCTGCGAGGCGCGCACTCGGTCAGGGTCCTCACGAAGCAGGCGAAGGTCAATCACAGGCCCAAGCGTACCGGGCGGAGGCTCATCCACCGGTACGGGTTTTCCCCTGGGGATAACCGCCCGGATCCTGTGGATAACTTCTGTGGGGAACGGGCGGGGCCGGGGTTATCCACAGGATCCGGGCGGTGCCTGTGGATTGAAGGGGAGGTTGGCCCTCCGATCACCGAAGCCAGGGAATTGAGGTTTCAAACCTCATTTGACCTTCTCGGGTGAGGGAATTGAAGCACTCGGACGGGTGATTTGCTGGCACACGGGTGACTCTGGTCCGATTAGTCATCTCTACGCCGCTAACCAATGATCCGACCGAAACCTGCAGTGGCTATACCGGTTTGTCGACTCATCCCCAGGCCTGTGGATAACTTTCGGCTGTGGATAGTCCCCGCCCCTGTGGATGGCGGGTTCCGGCGCCGCGGGCCCCTGTGGACGACGGGTGCGGTCACCCGCCCCCTTCCGCCCGGCCGGGAGAAAACGATCGGAAAAGGGCGGAAAGACAAAGGGCATCGATCAGATGTCGTCACGATGCCCTCGCGTGGATCAGATGTCGCCGCGCCCGTCGAGGCACCGGGAGAGCCAGTCGGCGGCGGCCGTGAAATCGTCGTCCGAGGTCCCCGGCCGCCGGTGCGTGGAGACCTGCCGGTCGGCGCGCGGATAGGAGCCGAGGAACCGCACCTGCGGGCTGATCCGCTTCAGCCCCATCAGGGCCTCCGCCACCCGGCGCTCGGACAGGTGCCCCTCGCAGTCGATCAGGAAGCAGTAGTTGCCGATGCCCTCGCCGGTCGGCCGCGACTCGATCCGCATCAGGTTGACCCCGCGCACCGCGAACTCCTGGAGCAGCTCCAGCAGCGCGCCCGGGTGGTCGTCCGGCAGCCAGACCACCATCGAGGTCTTGTCCGCGCCGGTCGGCGAGGAGACCCGGCCCGGGCGGCCGACCAGGACGAACCGGGTGGTCGCGGTCTGCGCGTCCGCGATGTCCTTGACCAGCGGGTCCAGGCCGTAGATCGGCGCCGCGAACTCGCCCGCGAACGCCCCGTCGTAGCGGCCCTCGGCGACCAGCCGGGCGCCGTCCGCGTTGGAGGCGGCCGACTCCCACTGCGCGTCCGGCAGGTTGGCCGCCAGCCAGCGGCGCACCTGCGCCTGGGCCACCGGGTGGCTGGTCACCGTCTTGACCCCCGCCAGGTCGGTGCCCGGCCGCACCAGCAGCGCGAAGGAGATCGGCAGCAGCACCTCACGGTAGATCATCAGCGGTGCACCGGCGGCGAGTTCGTCATTGGTCGCGGTGACGGCGCCCTCGACCGAGTTCTCGATCGGGACGAACGCCCCGGAGGCGTCCCCGCCGCGCACCGCGTCCAGCACCAGCGGTACCGAGGCCAGCGGCACCAGCTCCCGGGTCGCGGCCTCGGGCAGGGTGCGCAGCGCAGCCTCGGTGAAGGTGCCGGCCGGACCGAGGTAGGTGTAGCGGGTGGCCGACATGACGCCTCCGTGGGAAACAGGGGGGAACCGGGGCAGGGGTGTTGCCGAAGAAGTCACCATAACGACTCCGCCCGTCGGCCAGGAAAGCGTTTCGGTGGCCGGGACCGGAGACTGCCGGGACCGGAGACCGCCGGGGGCGTGCTACTCGAAGAGCTGCTGGCCGAGGTAGCCGCCGGCCGGGACGCCCGGCGGCACCGCGTACAGGCCGCTGGCCTCGTGCCGCAGGAAGCGGGAGAGGCCGTCCCCCCGGGCCAGCTTGCGCTGCACCGGGGTGAAGCCCTTGCGCGGGTCGGCCTGGAAGGCGAGGAAGAGCAGCCCGGCGTCCGGCGAGCCGTCGGGCAGCAGGCCGTCGTGGTACGAGAACCCGCGCCGCAGCATCGCCGCCCCGCCGTTGGCGGCCGGGGCGGCCACCCGGACGTGCGCGTCGGCGGGGATCGCCAGCGCGCCGTCCGGGCCCTGCGCGGCCAGGTCGACGGGGGTGCGCTCGCCGGCCCCGGCGGGTGCGCCGAGCGGTGCGCCGTCCGACTTGCGCCGCCCGATCACCCGCTCCTGCCGGTCGGTCGGCAGCGCCTCCCAGTTGTCCAGCAGCATCCGGATCCGCCGGAACACCAGGTACGAGCCGCCGACGAGCCAGGCCGGCCGGTCCGGCCCGGCGGTGCAGAACACCTTGGCGGCGAAGCCGTCCTCGCCCGGCTGGGGGTTGTTGGTGCCGTCGATCTGGCCCATCAGGTTGCGGCCGGTCATCGGGCGCGCGGTGGCACCGGGCGTACGGGCGAAGCCGGCCGACTGCCAGCGCAGCGCCGCCGTGCCGGCCGCCTGGCGTTGCAGCACCCGCAGCGCGTGCACGGCCACCAGGGCGTCGTCGGCGCCGATCTGGACGAACAGGTCGCCGTCGCCGCGTGCGGGGTCGAGCGCGTCGGCGGGGAAGGGCGGCAGCGGTTCGAGCGCCTGCGGGCGGCGGTCGGCCAGCCCGGCCTTGTCGAACAGGGCGGCGCCGAAGCCGACGGTGAGGGTGAGCGAGCAGGGGCCGGCGTCCAGCGCCACCTGGTTGTCGGCGTCCTCGGCCGGCTCCCCGGCGGTCAGCCGCTCGGCGGTCTTCGTCCAGCGCTGGAGCAGGGCGCGCAGCCCGTCCCGGCCGGCGCCCTCGGCCAGGTCGAAGGCGGCCAGCTGGACCCGGGCCTGCTGGGGTTCGAGGATGCCGGCCTGGTGCTCGCCGTGGAACGGCACCCGGGCCGCGCCGAGCGCGCCGCCCGGCCCGGCGGCGGGCGCCGCGCCGGGGTGGCGGTCCAGGGCGACCGCCCCGGCGGCGCCGGCTCCGGCGCCGGCCAGCAGCCCGGCGCCGGCGGTGCCGAGCAGGGCCCGCCGGGTGAAGCCGGCGCGGCCGGGCGCCTGAGCACCCTGTGCTGCGGGCCTCGGCACCGTGGCCCGGTCCGTCGTGGCCCGGTCCGCCGTGGTGCGGTCCGTCGAGGTGTGCTCCATCGCGGTCAGCCGATCTTGAACTGCTGGGTCGGGGTGGTCTGGTCGATGTCGGAGGAGCGGATCTGCACCGACACCACCCAGGTGCCGGCCAGCGGCAGCTGCGCGGTGCCGCTCCAGCGGCCGGTGCCCTCCGGGGTGAGCGCCACCGGCAGCGGGCCGAGGTCGCGGTCCGGCAGGGTGAAGGCGAGCTGCACCTCGGGGACGTCCACCGGCTGCCCGTCCGCGCCGGTCAGCGCGAGGTGCACCTCGTTCGGACCGGTCCGGGCCGGGTTGAGGGTGACGGTCGCCGTCCCCTTGGCGTTCGGGGTGCGGCCCTTGGTGTCGTACGGGAGCTTGAGCTCCACGGTGCGGCCCGGCTCGGTCTGCGGGGCGGGCGCGCCCCCGGCGGCCGGTCCGGCGGCGGGTGCGGCGGCACCGGCCTTGACCTCGCTCGCCACCCGCCCGGGCGGGGAGTTGGTGAGCATCGTGGTGACCACCAGCACCGCCACCGCGACCAGTGCCTCGACCAGCACCGAGCGGCGCAGCCCGGCCCGGGTCGGGGTCAGTCCGCGCTCGCGCCCGGCGCTCTCCCGGGCCGCCTGCTGGCGGGCCAGCTGGGCCTGCCGGAGCGGGTCCTCGGAGTGCGCGGCGGCGACGCCGACCGGCTCCGGCACAGCGGCCGGCTCGACCTCCGCCGCCTCGGCCGGGGCCGCGCGCAGCCGGGCCAGCCAGGTGCGGGAGAACCAGGCGGCGCCGAGCATCACGGCCACGCAGCCGGTCTTCACCAGCAGCAGCCGCCCGTACTCGGTGCCGGTCAGCGCGCCCCAGCTGCCGAGGCCGCGCCAGGACTGGTAGACGCCGGTGGCGGCCAGCACCGCGACCGAGCCGAAGGCGACCTTCGAGAAGCGGTCGACGACCTGCGCGCCGACACCCTCGCGCAGCGCGACCAGCAACGCGGCCAGGCCGCCCAGCCAGAGCGCCATCGCGATCAGGTGCAGCATGCCGAGCGGCAGCGACAGCCAGACCTGGATGCCGACCGAGGCGTGGTCGGCGCCGACCCAGGTCGCCGCCAGGGCGATCGAGAGCACCAGCCCGGCGACGCCGAGGCCCAGCCGGGCCTCGCGCTGAGGCCGCTCGGCGGCGCGCTGCTCCAGCTCCCGCAGCTCGGCCTCCTCGGCCTCCTCGTCGCTCGCGCCTCCGGCGCTCCCCGTGCTCCCCGTGCTCCCGGCGCCGCCGGGCCGCACCGCCGGCCGGGCCGGCTGCCCCAACTGGCCGACCAGCAGCGACAGGAACACCCCGCTCGCCGCGAGCAGCAGCAGCCGGGCGGCCAGCGCGGTGCCGATCCGCTCGTCCAGGGTGGCGCGCACCAGCGACAGGTCGAGGGCCTTGCCGATCCCCGAACCGCGCTCGTACGGGCCGCGCAGCATCAGCACCGCGACGGTGGAGGCCAGCAGCGCCGCCCAGCCGGTCATCAGCAGCCGCTGCATCCGGCGCCGGGCGGCGCCCTCCGGCCAGCAGATCAGCACGAACGCGGCGACGCCGGCGAGCAGCGCGAACGCCGCGTACGCGACGGTGCGCCCGGTGCCGTAGAGGGCGGAGACCAGGCCGTCGGCCTTGGCGCCCTGGAGCGCGGTGGCGGACACCGAGGTGTCCGAGGGCGCGCCGATGGAGAAGGTGAACGCGCCGCCGATCGGGTGCGAGTCCTCCGAGACGGCCCGCCAGGCGACGGTGTACGTGCCGTTGGCGAGCCCGCTGTTCAGTCCGACCCGGGCGGTGTCCGCCTTGCCGTCGGCGTGCCCGGGGTTGCCGGTGTCCACCGCCTTGCCGGCCGGGTCGAGCACCCGCACCGAGTCGCTGGACAGCGACACGGACTCGCTGAAGGTCAGCGTGACCGCCTGCGGGGCGGTGGCGACCACCGAGTTCTGGTGCGGGTCGGTGGACTCCAGGGTGGCGTGCGCGGCGGCCGGTCCGGCGCCGGCGAGCATCAGCGCGAGCAGCGCGCCGAGCGTCCCGAGCAGTCCGGCGATGCGGCGGTGGGCGGCCTTCTCCATGCTGGCGGTCCCCTTAACTCTGGCCGGGGCGGTAGGTGAGCTCCTTGACCGGCACCTTGACCGACAGGGTGCCGGACTTGGCGAAGGTCAGGTCGAGCTCCAGCTCGTCGCCGAGGGCGGGGGCCTTCTGCCATCCCATGATCATCAGGTGGGTGCCGCCGCGGGCGAACTCCAACGCGCCGTGCGCGGGCACGTCCAGGCTCGGGACCTGCTCCATGCTCGACGGGGTCGAGCGGTGCATGGTGACGGACTCGGCGCCCGGGCTGCTCACCTTGACCAGCTGGTCCTGCCCGCCGTCGTTGCGGACGGTCAGGTAGCCGGCGGCCATCCCGCCGGCCGGGGGCAGCGGGATGTAGGAGTCGGCGACGCTCAGCTTCGCCGCCCCGCCGCCGGCACCGCCCTGACCGCCTGCCCCGCAGGCGACCAGGATGGCGCCGCCGCCCAGGGCCGTCGCCAGTACCGCGCCCGTGAGCGCCGTCCGTCGGAAGCCGAGGGTCGCGCGGCCGGCCGGGGCGTGGCCGGTCGAGGCCTTCATGCCGCGACCCCCTTGGCGAGCAGCGGCAGGTCGTGCTCGTAGGTCTTCTCCTCGGTGCCGCTCAGGTAGAGCACGTGCGCCTTGTCGTCCGAGGGGAGGAAGGCCAGCACCTGCGCGCCGTGGGTCGAGGTGACGGTGCCGTCCGCGTTGACCACCGGGTCCTCGATCATGATGCCGAGCGACCTGGCGGCCGTCTTCACCTTGGCCAGGTCGCCGGTCAGGCCTATGAAGTCGCTGCCCATCGAGTCCAGCCAGGTGCGCAGCACCTTGGGGGTGTCGCGCTGCGGGTCGGTGGAGACGAAGACGACGTTGACCTTCTGCCGCTCCTCGGCCGGGAGCGCCTTCATCGCGACGCCGATGTCGCCCATGGTGGTCGGGCAGACGTCCGGGCAGCTGGTGTAGCCGAAGAACAGCAGCGTGGTCTTGCCGTTGGTCTGCTGCCGCAGGTCGTACGGCTGGCCGGAGGTGTCGGTCAGCTGGAGGTCGGGCTTCTCGAAGTTCTTGGTGAGCACCGTGCCCTGGTACGGCGAGTCGGACTTCTGCTGGACGACCTTGGCGGCGGTCGAGCCGCCCCCGGAGGAGCCGCAGGCGGTCAGCGTCAGGGCGGCGGCGAGCGCGACGGCGGCCGCGCCGGCCAGGCGGGTGGTGCGGGTGGTGCGGAGCATGGGAGATCCGATCGTGCGGGGTGGGACCGCCGGCGGGACCGTACCCGGGGCGTGGGTACGGCCCCGCCGGCGGGGTGGGTCAGGAGGCGGAGCCGCTGCTCCGGCGGCGCAGGCCGAGCACGCCGACGGCGGTGCCGATCACGCCGACCACGATGCCGACCACGCCGAGCACCCGGGCGGTGGAGTCGCTGGACTTGGCGCCGGCCGGGGCCGCGGCGTGGTCGGAGCTGTCGCCGTGGGCGCCCGCGGAGGGGGAGGCGGTGACGCCGCCGTGGGCGTCCTCACCGGCGGCGGCCTTGGTGAGCTTCAGGACGGGGGCCGGGTGGGCCGGCTCGGGCTGGCCGTCCTTGGACTCGTCGATCCAGCGGACGATGTCGCCGTTGTCGTAGGTCTGCAGGGTCTTGAAGACCATGCTGTCGGCGTCGGACGGCAGCGGGCCGATCGAGACCCGGAACTCCTGGAACTGACCGGGGGCGATCTTGGTGCCGGCGTCGGCGGTCCAGGTGATCTTGGAGACGGCCTCGTTGACGTCGCTGCCGTGCACCTTGATCGGCTTGTCGAGCTTCGCCTTCTCGACGGTCGCGGTCCAGCCCGGCAGCGGCAGGGTGCGGACGGAGGCCAGCGGGTGGTCCAGCGGGAGGTTGACCTCCAGCTTCACCGTGCCGGCGGCGTCGCTCTCGTTCGGCACCCGGAAGTCGACGGCCGTGTAGCCGCCCTGGGCGGCCGCACCCGGGTTCACGGTGACGTGCGCGAACGCGGGACCGGCCAGCGCCACCACGGAGGCGGCGGCGGTGAGGGCGACGGCGGCGAGACGGCGGGTGGGAAGGGAACGCATGATGCGGTGTCTCCGATCGGAGCTCGGCGGACCGGCCCGCGTCCGGGCGACGGGAAGACCGTGCCTCGGCGGGGCCGCGCGTGGGGACGTGCTGGGGACGTGTGGGGGCGGAACCGGGGGCCGTCGGCGTGTCGGGGACACACGGGATGTCGGGGACACGCGGGACCGGCCCGGGACGCTGCGCACGACCGGGGCCCGACACGAACGGGGCGCCAGGAGCCGGATCAGTACGCGAAGGCCCCGAGCGGCGGACCGCGCCGCACCACGCTGTGCCGCAGCGCGGCACCCGCCGGAAGCGGACTCTCCCCGCCCCGGACGCCGAACCGGCGGGCCGGACCGGCCGCGCCGAACAGGCCGCGCAGCAGCGCCGCCACCAGCACCAGCGCCGACCGCAGCGGCGCCGCCCAGTGCTCCCGGGCCGCCGACGCGGTCACCCGCACCAGCCGCCACAGCGCCGCCTCACCGCGCCGCAGCCACCAGCCCGCGACCAGCGCGGCGGCCAGGTGCCCGGCCAGCATCGACGGCGTCATCCCGAACACGCCGCCCTGCCACCACGGGGCGACGGCGTACGCGTTCGGGTCCAGGCCCGCCGAGGAGACCAGCTGCTCGGCGGTCGGGCTCCCCGGCAGGCCGGCCAGCGTGCCGGGGCGCGCCTCGTTGCAGATCAGCCGGCCCGCCACGGTCGGCAGGGTCAGCGGACCGGAGCCGCCGTGGTGCATGCCGGCCATGCCGCCGATCGCGGCGTGGCCGTTGAAGCTGTGGAACAGGCAGTGCAGCCCGAGCTGCCCCGCGCCCAGCGCACCGGCGATGGCCGTCAGCGAACGCTCCCGCCCACCGCAGGCCACCGCGAGCACCAGCACCGCGGCGAAGCCCGTCGCCAACGCGGCCGGCGGCACGTTCCCGCCACCCGCCAGGGCGTGCCCGGCGGCCGCTATCAACGTGCACACCAGGGCGAACGGGACGGCCCGGGCAAGCCGCAGGTCCCAGGCGGCGGCCCCCACCGGCGCATCCGGTGCGAGGGCGCCCGGGAGCGGGGCGGCGGGGAGGGCAGTCATGGCCGAGACATCATCTCACCGCCTACCTCGCCCGCGTGGGCAGGGTGGGAAATCCCTACGAATGCCCCGTTCGGCAGCGGCGTGCAGGCCGGCGAGTGCGCCACTCGGCACAATCCACGGCCTCAGTCCATCCGCCGAACGGGCGGCAGCGGGCCCCGGGCACGGTTCACCGCCGAATCGCCCGGAGATACCTAGTTGTATGTGGAGCCGCAGCCAGGAGGGACCTCCCGTGGACATCTGGTGGACTCTGCACCTCAAGCGCGACCCGGCCAGCGTCCCGCTGGCCCGGCGCATCCTGCTCGGTGCCATGGCGACGGCGGGCGTCGACCCGCAGATCGCCCACGACCTCGGCGTCGCCCTCAGCGAGGCCTGCGCCAACGCCGTCGAGCACGGCGCCTGCGGGCGGCCCGACGGCGGCTTCCAGGTCACCGCCTCGATCAGCGGCGACCGCCTGCGGATCGAGGTCACCGACTCCGGCCCCGGCCTTCCCGGCCCCGTCGGCACCCCCGCCCCGGCGGTGCGCCGCCGCCCCGTCCCCCCGCCGCCGCCCCGCCCGGCCGCGCACCGCCGCCCCCGCCGCGGCCGCGCCACCGTCCCGGCCCGCGTCCTCACCGCCCACCAGCCCCGGCGCGACGGCCACCCCTACGACACCCACGTCCTCCCCGCCCGCCCCGCGGCGCCCACGCTGCGCCCCGTGGACCTCGACACCCTCCCGGACCTCACCGCCGAATCCGGCCGGGGCCTCTTCCTCATCCACGCCCTCACCGACCACGTCCAGCTCCGCAACCACCCGCTCCGGGGCGCCATCGTGAGCTTCGACAAGATCCTCAAGTGGCAGGACGGCGCCTTGTTGCGGGCAGCGTCCTGACACGGCGAACCGATGACGACGGACTGATACGACGAACTGATACGACGAACGCCGGGGGCGCGGACCACGGTCCGCGCCCCCGGCGTTCACCCGGGTGCAGGGGTCAGCTGTGCGCGCCGGCCTTGCGGCGGCGCAGGACGAACACGGTGCCGGCGCCGGCCGCCAGGACGGCGGCGCCGCCGAGGGCGATCGGCAGGGTGTTGGAGTCGGCGCCGGTCTCGGCCAGGTGCGGGCCCGCCGACGGCGAGGCGGAGGCCGAACCGTGGCCGGCGGCCGCGGGGGTGCTGCTGGCGCCACCGGCCTCGGCGACCCGGAACTTGCCCTCGAAGGGGTTGTAGAACTGGGTGCAGGCGTTCGGCTTGTCGTTGGCCGGGGTGGGCACCTTGTCGTTGTCGAACGCGTCGGAGCCGGCGTCGTAGTTGGCGCCGTAGTTCCCGACCGGGGCCTTGGCGGTGGCGGCGATCCGGACCTGGTAGGTGATCTTCTCGCCCTTGGCCAGCTTGATGTCCGGCGACTGGAGGTCGCGGTCGTCGAGCTTTGCGGGCTTCCAGCCGGAGCCGGTGTTCAGCTGCACGTCGAAGAACTCGGTGCTCCACTGGACGGGGTAGTCCCCGTCGAACTCGTCGGTGACGTAGAGCGAGTTGTGGACGACGGGCAGATCGACGCCGCTGTTGTTCTGCCAGGTCACGCTCAGCTCGGCGGCCGGTCCGCCCTTGACCAGGGTGGTGCCGTACAGGCCGGAGCCGGTGACCTTGAGCAGCGGGCTCTGGTAGACGCCGCCGTGGCATCGCATGCTGTTGGTCGGGGTCGGCATCGGCAGGGTGGACGGCCGGTTGGTGGGGGTGGCCGTCGCGGTGTGGCTGGGGGTGGTGCTCGGAGTCGCCGTGGCGGGGGCGCTCGGGGTGGTGCTCGGGGCCGGGGTGCTCGGCGCGGGGGTGCTCGGCGCGGGGGTGCTCGGCGCGGGGGCGCTCGGGGTGGCCGTGCTGGAGGTGGGGGGCGGGGAGGAGGGGACTCCGACCGCACTCGCGCTGACGGCGCCGACCGTGGTGCCGAAGGAGAGCGCCATCAGCGCGGACGCGGCCAGAAGGCGAGAAGAGCGCACGTTGAGAAGCTCCAGATTGGGGTAAATGGGGTTGATTTCGGGCGACTTGAGACCTCCGGCAGGGCCGTCGGCGCTGGTCGCGCCCGCGAACCCTACCGGTTGCGGATGGCTGGTTTCGATCGGATTTGGCGCTAAGTGATCGATGCTGCCCAGCACGCCTGTTCGGCCACCGGTTGCCGGGGTGGCCGGAGGGCCGGACGATGGCCGCATGAAGCACCAGATGCGAGCCGAGTACGGGTCCGGGGGTGCGACCGGCGGGGTGCGGTTGTGGCACATGGTCCGGGGGGCGGAGAGCGTGGCGATGTGCGGCCGGGAGCTCGACCCGGGCGCGCAGGTGCGGGAGCCGGTGGACTGGGGCAAGACGCCGGAGCTGTGCTGCCACACCTGCGGGGCGTACTACCTGCGCGAGACGCCGTACCTGTCGGCCGAACACCAGTAGCGCGCCAACGGGTGGTCTACCGTGATCGGCATGGAGCAACCCCTCGCCCGGCCACGGTCGTTGACCCGTGAGGCCGCCGGGCTGCGGTCCGGCGTACCGGGCCTGTCCGAGCACGTCGACCGGTTCTGCGGGCTGGTCGAGCGGGTGGATCCGTTGATCCACGCGTTCGTCCCGGAGCCGGGGCGGCACGAGCGGCTGCGCGCGCAGGCGCGGGCGCTGGCCGCGCGGTACCCCGAGCCGGCCGGGCGGCCGCCGCTGTACGGGGTGACGGTGGGGGTCAAGGACATCGTGCACGTGGACGGGCTGCCCACGCACGGCGGTTCGGCGCTGCCGCCGGGGGTCCTGGCGGGGCCGCAGGCCGTGGTGGTGGACCGGCTGCGGGCGGCCGGGGCGCTGGTCGCCGGCAAGACGGTGACCGCCGAGTTCGCGGCGAGCGCGCCAGGACCGACCCGCAACCCGCACCATCCCGGGCACACCCCGGGCGGCTCCAGCAGCGGGTCGGCGGCGGCGGTCGCGGCGGGGCTGGTGCCGCTGGCGGTCGGCACCCAGACGGTGGGATCGGTGATCCGGCCGGCCGCGTACTGCGGGGTGGTGGGCTTCCGGCCCACGTACGGGCGGATCCCGATGGCCGGGGTGATCCCGAACGCGCCGAGCTTCGACACCCTGGGGGTGTTCACGGCCGACCTGGCCGGGGCGGCCCTGGCGGCTGCACTGCTCTGCGACGACTGGCGGGGCGACGACTGGCGCGGCGGGCCGGCGGCCGGGGGCCGGCCGGTGCTCGGGGTCCCGGACGGCGCGTACCTGGAGCGGGCCGAGCCGGCGGCGCTGCGCGTCTTCGAGGAGAGCCTGGAGCGCCTGGCGCAGGCTGGCCTGACGGTGCGCCGGGTGCCGCTGTTCCCGGACTTCGCCGGGATCACCCGGCAATTGCAGACGATCAACCGCTTCGAGCTGGCCCGCGGCCACGCCGACTGGTTCGCCCGGTTCGGCGGCCTGTACCGGCCGGAGACGGCGGCGAGCATCCGGGTCGGCCAGGGCGTCGCGGCAGAGGACCGGGCGGCCGCGCTCCAGGCCCGGGAGCGGTTGCGCGAGCGGGCCGCCCGGGCGACCGCCGAGGTCGGAGTGGACCTGTGGCTGGCGCCGTCGGCGACCGGCGGGGCGCCGGAGGGCCTGCACACCACCGGGGACGCGGTGATGTCGCTGCCGTGGAGCTACCTGGGCCTGCCCGCGCTGAGCCTGCCGGCCGGACGGACGGCGGAGGGGTTGCCGCTGGGCCTCCAGGTGGTGGGCGCGGCGGGCGGCGACGAGCGGCTGCTGGCCCAGGCGGCTTTCCTGGAAGGGGCGCTGGGCGGAAAAGCCTAGGAGCCTGCTAGGCGAGCGCCGGGTCGGCCGGGTCGGTGGCCTCGGCGCGCAGCAGGCGCAGCAGGAGGCGGCCGGCCCGCTGGTAGGGGGTGTCCTCGTCGTGCAGCACGGCCTGCGAGTTGGCCGTCTCCAGGAGGGCGATCAGGGCGAAGGCGAGGTCGTCGAGGTCGGTGCCGGGCCGCAGGCCGCCGGTGGCGCGGGCCTCGGCGAGGGCGTCGGCGATCACCTGGCGCCACTCGCGGGCGCAGTCGGCGAGGGCGTCCCGGACGGCGCCGGGGCGGGCGTCGAACTCGGCGGTGACCTCGTAGAAGAAGCAGCCGCCGGGGAAGACCCGGGCCCGGGAGTAGGCGAGCCAGCTCTCGCAGAGGGCGCGGGCCCGGGCGAGGCCGGGCGGGGTGTCGGCGACCGGGGCGACGACGGCGTCGGCGAAGATGCGGCGGGCGGCGCGGACGGTGGCGAGCTGGAGCTCCTCCTTGGAGCCGAAGCCGGCGAACACGCCGCTCTTGCTGAGCCCGAGGTCGGTGGCGAGGCGACCGATGGAGAGCGCGCCGAGGCCTTCGACGGAGGCGATCGCGACGGCGCGGTGCAGCACCGCCCGGCGGGTCTCCTCGCCGCGCAGGACCCGTCCGTCCGTGGTCGATCCGGCCATCGGCCACCTCAGTTCTCGTCGTCGCCGTCGCCGTCGCGGTGCGTGCCGCCAGGGTAGCCCGGGGGCGGGCGGCGGACTTCCCGCCCATGAAACTGCACGAACGGTCGTGCTAATATCCGGGCCCAGTACGGCCCCGCACCCCGGCACGCCCGTCCGCACCGACAGGGAGACCGCATGGACCCGGCCCTCGCACTGGTTCGCACCGCCCTCAACACCACCTCGCACCTGGCGCCCCGGCTGGCCGGCCGCGCCGCGTACGAGCTGTTCCAGCGTCCGCTGCGGCGCAGCGCCGTCCGCCCCGCCGAGCGGGAGACCCACCGGCAGGCCGCCGTCGAGCGGATCACCGTGAACGGCAAGGACGTCGTCGTCTACCGCTGGGGCGACGGCGCCCGGCCGGTGCTGCTGATGCACGGCTGGCGCTCCCGCGCCTCGCGCTTCGCCCCCTACGTGCCCCGGCTGCGCGCGCTCGGGCTGAGCCCGGTCGCCTTCGACGCGCCAGGCCACGGCGACTCCGGCGGCCGGGCCACCACGGTGCTGGAGTACCGCGCCATCGCCGGGCAGCTCCAGGACGGCTACGGCGGGTTCGAGGCGATCGTGGCGCACTCGCTGGGTGTGGCCGGGGCGTTCCTGGCGCTGCGCGAGGGGGTCCGGGCCGGGCGGCTGGTCGCGCTCGCCGGGGTCAGCGAATTCGCCTACCTGCCGGGCGCGTTCTGCGCCGGGCTCGGCCTCGGCCCGGTGATCGAGCGGGACCTGCGGCACCGGATCGAGCACGAGCTGTTCGCCGGCACCGAGGACCCGTGGCGGCGCTTCGACGCCGCGCACCGGCCCGAGGAGGTGTCGCCGCCGATCCTGGTGGCGCACGACGAGGGCGACGACGTGGTCGGAATATCGCACGCGCGGCGCCTGAAAGCCGCGTACGGTGACCGGCTGGAACTACTGGTCACCCGAGGGCTCGGCCACCGCCGGATCGTCGCCGAGCCCACCGTCATCGACAACGCGATCGGCTTCCTGTCGGCCGGTCAGGAGGTCAGCGCCGCATGAGCCGTGCCGGAGAGCTCGTCGAACTGCACGCCCGGTCCCTGGAGTTGGCCGCCGAAGTGGTGGACGGTCTGCGGTCGGACCAGCTGGAGCTGCCGAGCCCGTGCGCGGGCTGGACGCTGCGCCGGCTGATGGAGCACATCGTCGGCCAGCACCAGGGCTTCGCCGCGGCCGCCCGCGGCGCCGGGCCCGACCTCGCGCTCTGGGCCGACGCCCCGGTCGGCGACGACCCGGCGGGCGCCTTCCGCCGCACGGGCGCCGAGCTCACCGAGGCGTTCCGCGAGGCCGTGGCGGCCGGGCGCGAGGTCTGGCTGCCGGAGATCCAGCACGGCGGCCCCTTCCCGCTGGCGCACGCGGTCGGCTTCCACCTGCTCGACACCCTGGTGCACGGCTGGGACGTCGCGGCCGCGCTCGGTGTCCAGGCCCCGTTCACCGCCGTCGTGGACGGCGACGAGGCGCTGGCGGCGACCCTGCTGGCGGTCGCCGGGGCCGTCCCGGCCGCGCCGGAGAACCGGGTGCCGGGCAAGGCGTTCGCGCCGCGCCTCGAACCGGGTGCGGCGGGCGGCCGGTTCGACCGCGCGCTGGCCCTGCTCGGGCGTGACCCGGCCTGGAAGGCCTGAAGCTTTCGGGTGCGGGCGGGCGCAGGCCTGGCGTCAGGCGTGCCGGCCGCCGCGCTGTTCGTCGGGGAAGCGCGGCCCGCCGATCAGGAAGAGCAGCGCGGCGGTCGGAAAGCCGGTCGAGGCGGCCACTAGCACGATGAACTCCCAGAACATCTCCTGCTCCTCGTCAGTCCCGGGCCGCCCGGACACCCGAAGGTGATCCCAAACCTGACAGGCCCTGATTGGCCGAATTGTCCGGTCGCTATTCGACGGTATGACCGGATTGCCCCGGCTGCCACCGGGCGGCGGGGACCGGCCCGCGCCACACCGGCGCAGGGGTCTGGGCGCGGGCCGGGGGCGGCGGCCACACTGTCGGGATGCAGCTACAGCTCGCAGGGGAAGCACGGCGGCCGGACCGCGAGAGCGAGGACTTCGCGGCGGCCTCGCCGGAGGCGCTGGTACTGCTGGACGGTGCGAGTTCGCCGGCCGGCCTGGAGTCCGGGTGCCGGCACGGAACCGCCTGGTACGTCCGCCGGTTGGGCGTGCACCTGCTCGCCCGGCTCACCGACCGGGTGGACCGCTCGATCGCCGAGTGCCTGGCCGACGCCATCGTGGAGACGGCCGCGCTGCACGGCGGCCGCTGCGACCTGGGCCACCCCAACACCCCCGCGGCCATGGTGGTGGCGGCCCGCCGGCACGGCGAGTCGCTGGAGTACCTGGTGCTCGGCGACTCGCTGCTGGTGCTGGAGTACAAGGACGGACCGCCGAAGGTGATCGGGGACAACCAGCGCTTCCCCGGTGGGGAGGAACTGCGCCGGCAGGTCTGGGCGACCGTCCCCGGCTCGGCCGAGCGGGCCGCGCTGCATCTGGAGTACGCGCTGGCCGTCCGGTCCGCCCGCAACCGGGGCAACGGTCCGTGGATCGCCGCGGCCAGCCCGAAGGCGGCCGGGCACGCGGAGACCGGCTTCGTCCGGCTGGAGCGGCTGCACGCGCTGGCCGCGCTCACCGACGGCGCCTCGCGCTTCACCGAGCGCTTCGGGCTGGGGAGTTGGGCGGACGCGCTGCGGCTGCTCGCCGAGTCCGGTCCGGGCGAACTGATCGCGCAGGTCCGCGAGGTCGAGCGGGCGGACGCCGCCTGCGAGCGCTGGCCGCGCGGCAAGGCGCACGACGACGCCTCGGCCGTCTACGCGCTGCTGTAGCGCGTAGACGGCCGAGGCGCCGGGGGCGGTGCGGTCACCGAGCTGGTGCCGTCACCGAGGGCGGTGCGGCCGCCCGGGATGGTGCCGTCAGTCGATCGGGTGGCCGAACCGGCCGGACTGGAAGTCCCGCATGGCCTGCTCCAGTTCGCGGTGGCTGTTCATCACGAACGGCCCGTACCAGGCGACCGGTTCGCGGATCGGCTGCCCGCCGAGCAGGATCACGTCCAGGTTGGGGTGGCGGGAGTCCTGCTTGGTGTCGGCGGTGATGGTGATGGTGTCGCCCTCGCCGAACACGGCCGCCTGCCCGGTGTGGACCGGGCGGCCCTCGGCGCCGACGGTGCCGTCGCCGTTGAGGACGTAGGCGAGCGCGTTGAAGTCCGGCCGCCACGGCAGGGTGACCTGCGCGCCCGGGGTGATGCTGGCGTGCAGCAGGGTTATCGGCGTGTGGGTGACGCCCGGGCCCCGGTGGCCGTCCAGCTCGCCCGCGATCAGCCGCAGGATCGCGCCGCCGTCCGGGGTGGAGAGCAGCTTGACGTGGCCGCCGTGGATGTCCTGGTAGCGCGGGGCGGCCATCTTGTCGGAGGCCGGGAGGTTGACCCACAGCTGGATGCCGTGGAACAGGCCGCCGGTGGCCACCAGCGACTCCGGCGGGGTCTCGATGTGCAGGATGCCCGAGCCGGCCGTCATCCACTGGGTGTCGCCGCCGCCGAGGTGGCCGCCGCCGCCGTGCGAGTCCTTGTGGATGAACTCGCCGTCGATCAGGTAGGTGACCGTCTCGAAGCCGCGGTGCGGGTGCCAGGGCGTGCCCTTGGGCTCGCCGGCGGCGTACTCCACCTCGCCCATCTGGTCCATCATGATGAACGGGTCGAGGTACTTGGTGTTGATCTTGGCGAAGGCGCGGCGGACCGGGAAGCCCTCGCCTTCGAAGCCCTCGGGTGCGGTCGCGACGGTGAGGACCGGCCGGGCGCTGGTGGCGGCGGGGTCCGGGGTGGCGACGCGCGGCAGGGTCAGCGGGTTGTCGACGGTCACGGCGGGCATGTCGGCCTCCTTCGGGGGGTTCCTCTGGCCTACGTCCACGAGGTTAGTTCAATTCTCAACAACAAGCAAGTTGAAAGTTGAACCATATGGCGACGAAGGAGCGCGGGGCTCCTCCTCCAGGATGGGTCAGCCGTACATGCGGCGCATGGTGAAGTCGACCATCTGCTCGACCGCCTTGGCGTCGAACACCATCCGGTGCTCGCCCTCCATGTCCAGCGCGAAGCCGTAGCCGGTCGGCAGCAGGTCCAGGACCTCGGCGCCGGTGACGGTGAAGTGCTTGGAGTCCTTGCCGGCGTAGCGGCGCAGCTCCTTCAGCGAGCTGAACATCGGGATCACCGGCGTCGGCGTGTTGTGCAGCGCCAGGAAGCCGGGCCGCTCGCCGCGCGGGCAGTGCACCTTCGAGGTGATGAAGATGGCCTGGAAGTCCTCGACCGCCATCGAGCCCGTGGTGAACGCCCGGACGGCGTCCGCCAGCGACGGCGGGGAGGGTTCGGGGTAGAGGGACTGCTGGGACGCCTGCGACTGCGCGCCGTAGGCGTCGGGGCCGGGCATGCCGTTCATGCCCGGCTGCGGACCCGCCTGCTGCTGGTAGGGGTCGCCCGGGTATGCGTTCTGGTCATATCCGTACACACGGACAGGCTATCGGGAGCGCACCCGCCCGTGCGGGCGTCGATCCTGACAAGGACTGGTCGTCCCGACTTGTGGGACGTGACCACGTTCATAGCGGATTCACCGCCAGGGGCTTGCCCAAGTTACCGCTGGGTAGCATCATGATGCGTACTGGTGGGTACGGGGCGCCCGAACGCGGCGGTCTCCCGGAAGCGACGAACCGGAGAAAACGGCCATGGGTCACTACAAGTCCAACCTGCGGGACGTGGAGTTCAACCTCTTCGAGGTGTTCGGTCGCGAGCAGGTCTACGGCTCCGGACCGTTCGCGGACATGGACGTCGAGACCGCGAAGAACATCCTGAGCGAGATCTCGCGCCTCGCCGAGAACGACCTCGCCGCGTCCTTCACCGACACCGACCGCAACCCGCCGGTCTTCGACCCCGAGACCAACACCGCGCCGGTCCCGGCCACCTTCAGGAAGAGCTACCAGACCTACATGGACGCCGAGTGGTGGCGTCTGGGCATCCCGGAGGCGATCGGCGGCCAGGTCACCCCGTCCTCCCTGATCTGGGCCTACGCCGAGCAGGTCCTGGGCTCCAACCCGGCCATCTGGATGTACTCCTCCGGCCCCGCCTTCGCCGGCGTCGTCCACGACGAGGGCACCGAGGAGCAGAAGAAGGTCGCCCAGCGGATGACCGACCGCCTCTGGGGCGCCACCATGGTCCTCACCGAGCCCGACGCGGGCTCGGACGTGGGCGCCGGCCGCACCAAGGCGATCAAGCAGGAGGACGGCTCCTGGCACATCGAGGGTGTGAAGCGCTTCATCACCTCGGGCGAGCACGACATGTCCGAGAACATCATCCACCTGGTGCTGGCGCGCCCCGAGGGCGGCAAGCCCGGCACCAAGGGCCTGGGCCTGTACATCGTCCCCAAGTTCGACTTCGACTGGGAGACGGGCGAGCTGGGCGAGCGCAACGGCGCCTACGCCACCAACGTCGAGCACAAGATGGGCCTCAAGGCCTCGAACACCTGCGAGATGACCTTCGGCGCCAAGCACCCGGCCAAGGGCTGGCTGCTCGGCGAGAAGGTCGACGGCATCCGCCAGATGTTCAAGATCATCGAGTTCGCCCGGATGATGGTCGGCACGAAGGCCATCGCCACCCTCTCCACCGGCTACCTGAACGCCCTGGAGTACGCCAAGGAGCGCGTGCAGGGCGCCGACATCTCGCAGTTCCTGGACAAGACCGCCCCCCGCGTCACCATCACCCACCACCCGGACGTGCGCCGCTCGCTGCTCACCCAGAAGGCCTACGCCGAGGGCATGCGCGCGCTGGTCCTGTTCACCGCGTCCGTCCAGGACGACATGGTGGCCGCCGGCCTGCGCGGCGAGCGCGACGAGGCCGCCGAGCGCCTCAACGACCTGCTGCTGCCGATCGTCAAGGGCTACGGCTCCGAGAAGTCCTACGAGCAGCTCGCCCAGTCCCTGCAGACCTTCGGTGGCTCCGGCTACTTGCAGGAGTACCCGATCGAGCAGTACATCCGGGACGCCAAGATCGACACCCTCTACGAGGGCACCACCGCGATCCAGGGCCAGGACTTCTTCTTCCGCAAGATCGTCAAGGACGGCGGCCAGGCGCTCACCGCGCTGTCCGAGCAGATCCAGAAGTTCCTCGGCGCGGCCGAGGGCGGCGACGCCCTGGCCGCCGAGCGCGAGCTGCTCGCCAAGGCCGTCGGCGATCTGGACGCCATCGTGGGCAAGCTGCTGGCCGACCTCACCTCGGTCGAGCAGGACGTCAAGAACATGTACAAGGTGGGCCTCAACACCACCCGCCTGCTGCTCGTCTCCGGCGACGTCGTCGTCGGCTGGCTGCTGCTGCGTCAGGCCGCGGTGGCGCTGGCCAAGCTGGAGGCCGGCGCCTCGGAGAAGGACGTCCCGTTCTACCAGGGCAAGGTCGCGGCGGCCCGCTTCTTCGCCAAGAACGTCCTGCCGACCGTCGCCCCGCAGCGGCTGATCGCCGAGGGCATCGACAACGAGATCATGGACCTGGCGGAGGAGGCCTTCTGAGGCCCTCGCCCCACCCGTCACCCGCCGCGGTGCCCCCAGGGGCGCCGCGAGGGGCGTGACACCTCTCCGACCGCCTGACAGCACCCTCACGTCGAAGGGCCCGGCTCCCGCCGGGCCCTTCGACGTTGCGGCCCGTCCGCCCCGCACCCGTCGCCGAGTTCGCCCATTTCGCACCCGTTGTTCGGGGGCCTCAGGCGCCGGGCCCGGCATGGCGATGACCGTCCGCGACCGGCGCGGATCTCTGGGTGTACGGAGTTCGGCGCGGCGTCACTTCACGGTTGTGTCCTCGTTCTGCATCCGTTGGGAGGTTCCGAATTCCCTGTCCGTGTACGGGCATATGCTCAAGGTGCGAAGCCGACTCCCCATCCGGCTTCAGCCCTCCCTCGACTCAGGAGCAGTATGTCGACCGCCGCCGCCCGCCAGGCATTCTTCGACCGGACGCACAGCGACGATCTGATCGCGTTCCTCGGCACCTCGCCGTCCCCGTACCACGCGGTCGCGAGCGCCGCCGAGCGGCTGGAGAAGGCAGGCTTCCGGCAGGTCGCCGAGACCGACGTCTGGGACGGCGCCGCCGGCGGCCGTTACCTGATCCGGGGCGGCGCCCTGATCGCCTGGTACCTGCCGGAGAGCGCCCGCCCCGAGACCCCGTTCCGGGTGGTCGGTACCCACACCGACTCGCCGAACCTGCGGGTCAAGCCGGTGCCGGACACCGGCTCGGCCGGCTGGCGCCAGGTCGCCGTGGAGATCTACGGCGGTGTCCCGCTGAACACCTGGCTGGACCGTGACCTCGGGCTCTCCGGCCGCCTCGCGCTGAAGGACGGCAGCTCGCGGCTCGTCCAGCTGGACGAGCCGCTGCTGCGGGTGCCGCAGCTCGCGATCCACCTGGACCGCCAGGTCAACGACGGCATGAAGCTCGACAAGCAGCGCCACCTCACCCCGATCTGGGGCCTCGGCCCGGTCGACGAGGGCTCGCTGATCTCGTACGTCGCCGAGCGCGCGGGCGTGGACGCCGCCGACGTGGCCGGCTGGGACCTGATGACGCACGACGTCCAGCCGGCCGCCTACCTGGGCCGCGACCGCGAGCTGCTGGCCGGCCCGCGCCTGGACAACCTGCTGTCCGTCCACGCCGCCACCGCCGCGCTGGCCGCCGTCGCCTCCGCCGAGGACGCCGCCGACCTGCCGTACATCCCGGTGCTGGCCGCCTTCGACCACGAGGAGACCGGCAGCGAGTCGGACACCGGCGCGCAGAGCCCGCTGCTCGGCAACGTCCTCGACCGCACCGTCCACGCGCGCGGCGGCACCCCGGAGGACCGCGCCCGGGCGCTGGCCGGGACGATCTGCCTCTCCTCGGACATGGGCCACGCCGTCCACCCGAACTACGCCGAGCGGCACGAGCCGGGCCACCACCCGCTGCCGAACGGCGGGCCGATCCTCAAGGTCAACGTCAACAACCGCTACGCGACCGACGGCGTCGGCCGGGCGGTGTTCGCGGCCGCCTGCGAGAAGGCCGGCGTGCCGTGGCAGTCCTTCGTGTCCAACAACGCGATGCCCTGCGGCACCACCATCGGCCCGATCACCGCGGCGCGCCTCGGCATCAAGACGGTGGACTGCGGCATCGCGGCGCTGTCCATGCACTCGGCGCGCGAACTGTGCGGCGCCGAGGACCCGTACCTGCTGGCCAGCGCGATCAAGGCGTTCCTGGAGGGCTGATCCCCCCTCAACGGCGAAGGGGCCCGGCGGAGTACGCTCCGCCGGGCTCCTTCCACGCCGGACGGGCTACTCCAGGCCGGCGAGCACCAGCGGCAGCCGGCGCGCGCCGTCGGCGACCAGCTTCACCGGCACGCCCCAGTCCTGCTGGTGCACGTGGCAGGCCGGGAACTCGATCTCCGGATCGTCGTCGCAGGACGCGGCCATCGCCGAGACGTGCAGCACGCCCTCGGCGACCTCCTCGGAGAGGACCAGCTCGCGCGAAAGGTCGCTGTCCGCGCCCGCTCCGGAGACCAGCAGCTCGGGCGGGGTCGCGCTGACCAGCAGCCGGGTGGACGGGCCGTACCGTTCGTCCAGCTTCTGGCCGCTCGGCGCCGAGAACACCACGTCCAGCCGGAGCGCGCCCGGCGCGACCTCGGTGGCCGCCCGCCGGGTGCGGTGCGCGACCGACTCGACCCGCACCGCCTCCTCCGGCAGCCGCAGCCTGGTCAGCCGGTGCCGGGCCGACTCGACGACCACGATGTCCCCGTCCACCAGGACCGCGCCGGACGGCTCGCGCAGGTCGGTGGCCAGCGTGGTGACCTCGCCGCTCGCCGGGTCGAAGCGGCGCAGCGCGTGGTTGTAGGTGTCGCTGACCGCCACCGAGCCGTCCGGCAGCACGGTGACGCCCAGCGGGTGCTGGAGCAGCGCCTGCGCGGCCGGGCCGTCCCGGTGGCCGAAGTCGAAGAGGCCGGTGCCGACGGCGGTGTGGACCGTCCCGGTTCCACGTGCCCCCTCCGATCGGCTGAGCCAACGGATCGAGGAGGTCTCCGAGTCGGCCACCCACAGCCGCTCGCCGTCCGCCGAGACCGCCAGACCGGACGGCTGGGCGAACCAGGCCTCACCGACGGGCCCGTCCACCAGGCCCTCGTTGGTGGTGCCGGCCGCGACGCCGACCGTGTCGGCGGCCGGGTCGTACGCCCACAGCTGGTGCACGCCGGCCATCGCGATCCACACCCGGCCGTCGAACCAGGCGACGTCCCAGGGCGAGGAGAGGTCCACCTCGCGGGCCGGGCCCTCGGTCGCCGAACCCTGCCACCACTGGCGGCCGGTGCCCGCCAGCGTGGTCACGGAGCCGTCCGCCAGCCGCACCCCGCGCAGCGCGTGGTTGACGGTGTCGGCCACGATCACGTCGTAGTCCGAGCCCTCCGGCAGCAGTGCCAGCCCCTGCGGCTCGCTGAACCGGGGGCTGGTGCCGTCCACCAGGCCGCGCTGCCCGTCGCCGATCCGGCGGACCACCGTCTCGCCGTCCTCGGCCAGTTCCACCAGCGAGTGGTGGCCGGAGTCGGCGACCAGGAAGTGCCCGTCGGGCAGCCGGACCGCCTTGCCCGGGAACTTGAGGTCCCCCGCGGTCGGCTCCGGCGCCACGTACGGGCCGTCGCCGCGGCGCAGCGTGCCCTTCGCCGCGTGCTCGGCCTCCAACTCCTCCACCAGCCGCGCGATCGCGTGCGCGTGGCCCTCGCCCGCGTGCTGGGCGACCACGTACCCCTCCGGGTCGATCACCACCAGCGTCGGCCAGGCCCGCACGGCGTACTGCTTCCACGTCGCCAGCGCCGGATCGTCCAGCACCGGGTGGTGCACCTCGTACCGGGCGACCGCGTCCACCACGGCCTGGTGGTCCGCCTCGTGCACGAACTTCGGCGAGTGCACCCCGACGATCACCACGGTGTCCCGGTGCTTCTCCTCCAACTCCCGCAGCTCGTCCAGGACATGCAGACAGTTGATGCAGCAGAACGTCCAGAAGTCCAGGACGGTGATCTTGCCCCGGAAGTCGGCGAGCGTCAGCTCCTTGCCACCGGTGTTCAGCCAACCGCCTGCCCCGACCAGTTCGGGGGCGCGTACACGTGCACGAGATGCCATGCCTGTATCCAACCGCATCGTGGTCGGGCGGCATTCCGGGGCGGCGGTCGTGGTGGGGGCGCGGTCGGGGGTGGTGGGCGTGTCGGAGGGGTGGGGGCCGGGGTTCGTGCTGTCGTTGGCCGCATGATCACCTCACCCCTGCTCCGGTCGGCCCTGACGGTCGCGACCGCTGTCCTGCTCGCCACCGGTGCCGGCGCCGCTTCGGCGGCGGCCGCCCGGCCCGGTCCGCGTGACGTCACCGCGGAGCAGTGCCAGGACGCCGGGGGGTGGGTGGAGGGCTCCGGGTACTGCGTGGGGGCCGAGGGCGACGACGACTGGGGGCAGCCGATCGACGGGCAGGCCATCAACCCGCATCCGGCGCCGGGCGAGGAGGACTGAGGGCGCCAGGGCCGGGTCCGGGTCAGGGCCGGGTCAGGGCCGGGGGAGTTCCGCCTGCCAGCGGGTCTCGCCGTCCTGCTGCTCGCCGGTGGGGGTGAGGCCGAGGGCCCGGGCGACGGCGGCGGAGGCGTGGTGGTCGGGGTGGATGTGGGCGGTGACGGTGCTGACGCCGGTGGCGGCGAGGTGGGAGAGCAGGGCGCGGGCGGCCTCGGTGGCCAGGCCGCGGCCCTGCCAGGGGGTGCCGACCACCCAGGCGAGTTCGGCGGCCCCGGGGCGGACGGTGGTCTGGACGTAGCCGGTGAGGCGGCCGTCGGCGCGCAGCCGCAGCGCCCAGTTGCCCCAGGTCTCGGCGGGGTCGGGGGAGCCGGCGGCGAGCCGGGCGTAGCGGACGCGCAGGTCGTCGGCGGTGGCCGGGGAGCCGCCGGTGAAGGCGTGCAGGGCGGGGTCGGCGAGGGCGGCGGCCAGCTCCTCGGCGTGCTCGGGGCCGATCGGGAGGAGGTCGAGGCGCTCGCTGTGCAGCGGGGCGGCGGGGTGGGGACGCATGCCGCCATTGAACGCCCGTGTGTGGCGGTGCTTCCCGGCGGGTGGGGGGATCGGGTCGAATGGGGGTCACGTCGACACGGAGGAGGCCGCTGTGCGGTACCTGGTCAGGGAGAAGCTGTTCGCGGTCGGAGACGACTACTGGATCGAGGACGACCGGGGCCACAAGGCGTACCTGGTGGACGGCAAGGTGTTGCGGCTGCGGCACACCTTCGAGCTGAAGGACGCGCACGGGCGGGTGGTCGCGGTGGTGAAGGAGAAGGCGTTCACCGTCCGCGACGCGATGAAGATCGAGGACGCCGACGGCGAGGTGATCGCGACCGTCCGGGAGAAGCTGTTCACCCCGTTCCGCGACAAGTACCTGGTGGAGCTGGCGTCCGGCGGCGAGCTGAAGATCCACGGCAACCTGATCGACAAGGACTACCGGATCGAGAACCACCACGGCGACGACCTCGCCCGGATCTCCCGCAAGTGGTTCCGGATCCGGGACACCTACGGCGTGGAGATCGCCGACGGCGCCGACACCGGCCTGCTGCTCGCGATCGCCGCCTGCGTCGACCACCTGGTGCACGAGGAGCACTGATCCCCACTGACGTCAGGGGTCCTGCTTCCCCGGTCCGCCGCCCGCCCCGGTGGGGTATCTTTTGCCAACCCTTGACCAGGCCGGTCGGGGATCGGCGAGCGGACCGGGGGCTGGGACCACGATGAACGACATCCTGCACGGGCTCGGCGCGGCAGCGGCCTACGGAGCCCTCGGGGTGGTGCTGCTGCTCCTCGGCGTCGGCCTGGTGGACCTGTTGACGCCCGGCAGGCTCGGCCACCAGATCTGGGTCGAGCGCAACCGCAACGCCGCCGTGCTGCTCAGCTCCGCGCTGCTGGGCATCGGCGGCATCGTCTTCACCGCGATCATGTACACCTACGCGGACTTCGCCAAGGGCCTGGTCTCGACCGCCTGCTACGGCCTGCTCGGGCTGGTGCTGATGGCCGTCGCCTTCTGGGCGGTGGACCTGCTGACGCCCGGCAGGCTCGGCGCGATCCTGGTCGAGCCGGAGCCGCACCCGGCGGTCTGGGTCTCGGCCAGCTGCAACATCGCGGTCGCGGCGGTGGTGTCGGCCGCGATCGCCTGACGGTCCGCCCGAGCGCCTGGGCGCGCCCGGCCGCGTTCGGCTGATGGAGCGTCGGCCGACGGTCGGCGGTGGCGGTGAGGATCCGACCGGGGTCGCCGACCTGCTGCGGCGGTGGGGCCCGGCCGGTAACGTACCGGCATGGCTGACCTTGAAGAACGCGCCAACGTCGTCGCGTCCGGCTCGCGGCAGGCCGGGGCAGGGGTGTCCGTCCGACGGCGCCGCGTCACCGACCTCGCCGACTGCGTCCGGGTGCTCGGCGACGTCCACGCCACCGACGGCTACCCCGCCGACTGGCCCGACCGCCCCGCCGCCTGGCTCACCCCCGGGGGCCTGCTCGCCGCCTGGGTCGCCGAACTGGACGGCCGCCCGGCCGGCCACGTGGGCCTCTCCCGCAGTGCCCCCGGCGACGTCGCCCCCGGTCTGTGGAGCCGCCGCACCGGCGGCCGCCCGGAACTCACCGCCGTGATCGGCCGGCTCTACGTCGCCCCCACGGCGCGCGGCCACCGGATCGGCGCACAGCTGGTGGCGTCCGCCGTGGCGCACGCGCGGGCGCTCGGCCTCCACCCCGTCCTCGACGTCCTCGCCACCGCGGCCCCGGCGAACGCCTGCTACCGCCGCCTCGGCTGGACCTGGCTCGGCAGCGGCGAACAGCAGTGGGCCGCCGACCGCACGGTCGTGGTCCACTGCTTCGCCGCCCCGAGGGAGTAGCCGGCTCCCCGCGGGCGGCCGGTGGCGGCGACCCGTCCGGAAGTGGCGACGGCACCACTGGAGCGGGGCCGTTCGTCACACGGGGATGACGTCGACGCCCTGCTCCAGGCCGACGAAGTCGCCCGCGTTCCGCGTGTAGAGCGGCAGGCCGTGGGCGGCCGCGGTCGCCGCGATCATCAGGTCCATGCGGCGGGGGCGGGGGTCCCGCCTGGCCTGGATCGTGAGGGCGACCAGGGTGCCGAACCGCCGAGCTGCCTCGCGGTCGAAGGGGAGGGCGGCGAACTCCGCCTCCACGTCCGCGAGTCGCTGGGCCCTGGCCATCATCTGCACCGGGTCCTTGGCCATGGCGACGCCCTGGGCGAGTTCGGCCAGCACGATGGACGACAGCGCGGCGTCGGCCGGCAGGAGCTGTGGATCGATCTGCGGCAGATCGATCACGACGCAGGTGTCGAGCAGTCCGCGTCGGCGTCGCTCGGTCACTTCCGCTCCCACGGGTCGTCGCCGCCGATCCGGTCCTCATCGCCGTAGAAGGCGTCGGCTTCCGCGCGCATCTGCGTCGCGTCGACCGTCGGCGCGTTCCGCCACTTTCGCTGGAGTTCCTCGACGGGGACGAATCGGCGGCGGCTGCTGATCGGCCGGACTTCCGCGATCTCGGTGCCGTTGCGAGTGATGTGGTAGATCTCGCCGGCTTCGACATCGTCGAGCACGGCCTTGGACCGCGCTGCGAGTTCGCGCTGCGTGATGGTCTTCATGGGGCAAGTGTATCGCGCCGTAATGCACCGTGTCGCACTGGCGGGGGAGACCGGTTCGGCTATCCGGCCGGTCGGTCCGTGGTGGGGCGGCGGCGGAGGGCGGGGGTGGTGACGGACGGGGGCTGCCAGACGCCGTCGGGGTGGTAGACGTCGGTGCCGGGCGGGACGATGGCGTCGATGCGGTCCAGGGTGGCGTCGTCGAGGACCAGGTCGGCGCCCTTGAGGGCAGCCTCCAGCTGGTCGTGGGTGCGCGGGCCGAGGATCACCGAGGTGACAGCGGGGTGCGCCAGCGGGAAGGCCACGGCCAGTTCGGGGAGGGTGCGGCCGAGATCCCCGGCGAGGGCGGTGAAGGCCTCGACGGCCTCCAGCTTGGCCGCGGTGGTGGGCAGCGTCGGGTCGAAGCGGCCCGGGTTGATGGTCGGGCGGCCGGTGGTCAGGTCGGCCGGGCGGTCCTTGCGGTAGCGGCCGGTGAGGAAGCCGGAGGCGAGCGGGCCCCAGGTCAGTGCGCCCATGCCGAGCCGCTGGACGACGGGCAGCACGTCGCGCTCCACGCCGCGGGCGAGCAGCGAGTACGGCGGCTGCTCGGTGCGGAAGCGCGGCAGGGCGCGGCGTTCGGCGACGTGGTGCGCGTCGACGATCTGTTCGGCGGGGAAGGTGGAGCAGCCGAAGGCGCGGATCTTGCCGGACCGGACGAGGTCGCCGAGGACGGACAGGGTCTCCTCGACGTCGGTGGTGTGGTCCGGCCGGTGGATCTGGTAGAGGTCGATCCGGTCGGTGCGCAGCCGGCGCAGGCTGTCCTCGACCGCCCGGAGGATCCAGCGCCGGGAGTTGCCGCCGCGGCCGCGGCCCTCGCCCATCGGGAAGTGCCCCTTGGTGGCGAGCACGATCTCGTCGCGGTCGCCGCGGGCGGCCAGCGTCCTGCCGACGATCTCCTCGGACTCGCCGGCCGAGTACATGTCGGCGGTGTCCACGAAGTTGATGCCCCGGTCGAGCGCGGTGTTGATGATCCGGGCGCAGTCGTCGTGGTCGGGGTTGCCGACGGAGCCGAGCATCATCGTGCCGAGGCAGTAGGTGCTCACTTCGATGCCGGTGCCGCCGAGGACGCGGTATCGCATGGTGCTGCTCCCCCTGGTGGTGGGTCGGTGGTGCGTCAGAGGCTAGGAGTTGGAGTGCACTCCATGGCAAGGGTCGGTCCGGATCCCCGTCCACCGGGGGGAGTCCGGGCCCGTGGCGCGGAGCGGGCGGGCGGTGGCCGGTCGGGGTGCATCGTTTGCGGAAACGGCAACAAAGCTTGCCGATACGGCCGGTCCGGTCGCAGCCTGGCGGTGGAGGTGAGCGCCATGGGCGACACGATGAGGACGGCAGGGCCGACGGCCCCCCGGGACGACTACGACGCGGTGGTGGTCGGCGCGGGTGCGGCCGGGCTGAGCGCCGCGCTGGTGCTGGGCCGGGCCCGGCGCCGGGTGGCGGTGGTGGACGCGGGCCAGCCGCGCAACGCCCCCGCCGCCCACATGCACGGGTACCTGAGCCGGGACGGCATGCCCCCGGCGGCGCTGCTGGAGGTCGGCCGGGCGGAGGTCGCCGGCTACGGGGTCGACCTGATCGACGCCCGGGCCGACCACGTCGAGGGCGTCGCGGACGCCGAAGGCGCGGGGACGGGCTTCGCCGTCCACCTGGCGGGCGGCCCCGTGCTGCACGCACGCCGGGTGGTCGTCGCCACGGGTCTGCGCGACGGGCTCCCGGAGCTCCCGGGCCTGCTCGAACGCTGGGGCCGCGACGTGCTGCACTGCCCGTACTGCCACGGCTACGAGGTCCGCGACCGCCCGCTCGGCGTGCTCGGTACCGGCCCGGGCGCGGTCGACCAGGCGCTGCTGCTCCGGCAGTGGTCCGCGGACGTCGTCCTGATCACGCACACCCTCACGCCGACCGGGGCCGAGCGGGAGCGGCTCGCCGCCCGCGGCGTCCGGGTCGTCGAAGGCCGGATCACCCAGCTGGTGACGGACGCCGACCGGCTGCGCGGCGTGGAACTCGCCGACGGCCGGGTGGTGCCGCGCGAGGCCGTGTTCGTCTTCCCGCAGCCGGTGCCCCGGGACACGCTGCTGTTCGGCCTGGAATGCGTCCGGGACGAGAACGGCTGGGTCACCACCGACCGGGCCGGCCGCACCAGCGTCCCCGGCGTCTGGGCGGTCGGCAACGTCGCCGACCCGCGGGCGCAGGCCGTCGTCGCCGCCGGGATGGGCGCTGCGGCGGCGTTCGACCTCGACCACGACCTCGTCGCGGAGGAGATCGGACAGGCGGTCGCCGAACACCGCGCGTCCGGCGCCGCCGTTCCCGCCTGAACGGGGGAAGCTCCCCCGGCACCTTCGTCCGGCGTCACCCATCCGCCCGCGTCACCCGTTCGACCGGCGTCACCCGTCCGACCTTCCGTCATCCGCGATCGGAGAACCCGCGATGTCCGAACACCAGCACCAGCACCAGCACGGCCAGGGCCACCAGCACGGGCACCACCACGGCGACGTCCCCGCCGCCGACTTCGACTGGGACGCCCTCGCCGCCCACCTGGAGCGGGAGGCCGAACTGCGCGCCCCCGCCATCACCGGGGCCGCGCAGTGGCTGCGGTCCCTGCACGCCGAGCCCGGCGGGGTGCGGCGGGTCCTCGACGTCGGCAGCGGGCCCGGGGTGATCGCCGGACTGCTCGCGGACGCCTTCCCCGAGGCCGAGACGGTCGCCGTCGATCAGTCGGCCGCCCTGCTGGAGCGCGCCCGAGCCCGCTCCGGCGGCCGTCTGAGCACCCAGCAGGCCGACCTGCCCGCCGAGTTCGGCAAGCTCGGCGAGGCCGACCTGATCTGGTCCGGCAACGCGATCCACCACCTCGGCGACCAGCAGGCCGCCCTGACCTCCCTCGCCGCGACGCTCCGGCCCGGCGGCCTGCTGGCCGTCGCCGAACGCGGCCTGCCGCTGCGCTACCTGCCGCGCGACTTCGGCCTCGGCCGGCCCGGCTTCCAGGCCCGGCTCGACGCCGTGCACGAGGACGGCTTCAGCACCATGCGCGCCGAACTGCCCGGCGCCATCGAAGAGGTGGAGGACTGGCCGGCCATGCTCACCCGCTCCGGCCTGACCCCCAGCGGCACCCGCACCTTCCTGATCGACCACCCGGCCCCGCTCGCCCGCCCCGCCCGCGAGCACCTCCACACCCAACTCGCCCGTCTGCGCGACCAGCTCGCCGACAACCTCGCCCCGGAGGACCGCACCACCCTCGACGCCCTCCTCGCCGAGGACACCCCCACCGGCATCCTGAACCGCCCGGACGCCTTCTTCCTCTCGGCCATGACCGTCCACACCGCCCGCAAGGCCGGCTGACGGCCGCAACCGCCCCGGCCGCAGCAGAGGCCTACAGGCAGGGGCCTACAGGGTGTGGCCGAGAGCGGTGATGAGGGCGGCGATGCGGGCCTCGTCGCGGCGGTAGTGGGTCCACTTGCCGATGCGGGTGGCGCGGACGAGGCCGGCGCGCTGGAGTTCGGCGAGGTAGGCGGAGACGGTGGACTGGGCGAGGCCGGCCTTGGCCTGGATGTGGCTGACGCAGACGCCGACCTCGCGCGGGTCGGCGACCGCTTCCTCCAGGGGGAAGTGGCGTTCGGGTTCGCGCAACCATGCCAGCAGTTGCAGGCGCGTCGGGTTGGCGATCGCCCGCAGGGCGGTGACCAGGTCAACATCCATGGCTGGAAGCGTACCGGCGTGTGACAGCAGGGCCTCGGCGAGCCGACGCCGGTCAGTGGGGCAGTGCGGTGTCGCCCGGTGGGGTGCCGATGACCTGGGCGAACCATCGGTGATGGTGCGTCAGAGTCCCCCCGGTGTCAGGCGGGTGGCGGGCGGCCCGGGCCCCGGGCCGCCCGCCGGGGCTCAGCCCTCCTGGCCGCCGAAGCGGGTGGTCCAGGCGGCCAGGTCCTCGTCGGTGATCTTGGCGAACAGCACCGGCGGCACGGTGAACGCCGTCCCGGCCGGCACCAGGTCCAGTGCCCGCGCCTGCTCCGGGCCGACCCAGGACAGGCCGGCCGCCGGAGCGTCCTCGGGCAGGGCGAAGGCGCCGCGCATCGCCGCCGCCGCGGTCGGGATGAACGGCTCGGAGACCACCGCGTACAGCTGGATCAGGTTCATCGCGGTGCGCAGGGTCAGCGCCGCCGCGTCCGGGTCGGTCTTCACCTGGAGCCAGGGCGCCTTCTCGTCCAGGTACGCGTTGCCAGCGCTCCACAGCGCGCGCAGAGCCTGCGCGGCCTTGCGGAAGTTGAGCCCGTCCAGCTGGGCCTCGTACTCGGCCAGCAGGGCGGCGATCTGCTCGCCGAGGCGCTGTTCGGCCTCGCCGGGCGCGTGGCCGGCCGGGACGGCGTCGCCGAAGCGCTTGCGGCTGAAGGTGAGCACCCGGTTGACGAAGTTGCCGAGGGTGTCGGCGAGGTCCTTGTTGACGACGGAGGCGAAGAGGTCCCAGGTGAAGCTGGAGTCGTCCGACTCGGGGGCGTGCGCCATCAGGAAGTAGCGCCAGTAGTCGGCCGGCAGCAGTTCCAGGGCGACGTCGGTGAAGATGCCGCGCTTCTGGCTGGTGGAGAACTTCCCGCCGTAGTAGGTCAGCCAGTTGAAGGCCTTGACGTAGTCGACCTTCTTCCACGGTCGGCGCGAGCCGAGGATCGTGGCCGGGAACATCACGGTGTGGAACGGGACGTTGTCCTTGGCCATGAACTCGGTGTACCGGACGCTGTGGTCGGCCTCGTACCACCAGGACTTCCAGTCCCGGGCCTGCCCGGCCGGGGCCGCGTCCGCCCACTCCTTGGTGGCGCCGATGTACTCGATCGGGGCGTCGAACCAGACGTAGAACACCTTGCCCTCGGCCGCCAGCTCCGGCCAGACGTCGGCCGGCACCGGGACGCCCCACTCCAGGTCGCGGGTGATCGCGCGGTCCTGGAGGCCCTCGGTGAGCCACTTGCGGGCGATCGAGGAGGCCAGCACCGGCCAGTCGTCGCCGTGGGCGGCGATCCACTGCTCGACCTCGTCGGTCAGCTCCGACTGGAGCAGGAACAGGTGCCTGGTCTCCCGGACCTCCAGGTCGGAGCTGCCGCTGATCGCCGAACGCGGCTCCAGCAGGTCGGTCGGGTCCAGCACCCGGGTGCAGTTCTCGCACTGGTCGCCGCGCGCCTTGTCGTAGCCGCAGTGCGGGCAGGTGCCGACGATGTAGCGGTCCGGCAGGAAGCGGCCGTCGGCGTTGGAGTACACCTGCCGGATCGCGCGCTCCTCGATGAAGCCGTTGCGCTGGAGTTCGCGGGCGATCTCCTGGGTGATCTCGCGGTTCTGCGGGGAGGAGCTGCGGCCGAAGTGGTCGAAGGACAGCCCGAAGCCGTCGTACACCGCCTTCTGCGCGTCGTGCGCCTGGGCGCAGAACTCGGCGACGGGCAGCCCGGCCTCCTGCGCGGCCAGTTCGGCGGGCGTGCCGTGCTCGTCGGTCGCGCAGATGTAGAGCACCTCGTGGCCGCGCTGGCGCAGGTAGCGGGAGTAGACGTCCGCCGGGAGCATCGACCCGACCATGTTGCCCAGGTGCTTGATCCCGTTGATGTACGGAAGGGCGCTGGTGACCAGGTGCCGAGCCATCCTCGGATGCTCCGATTTCTCCCGCACGCGCACCCCACCCGGAGTGCTGTGCCAGGCGCAGGGGTCCACTGTGGGCTGCCAAGCCTACCGCCGCCGGGCCGGGAGGACGGTGCGGCTCAGGGGCGGGCTCAGGGGTGGGCTCAGGGGTGGGTGCGGTTCAAGGGCGGTGCTGCTCAGGGGCGGGTGCTGCTCGGGGGCGGGTGTGGCTCAGGGCCCGACGGAGTCGCTGTACCGGTCGAACTCCCCGGCCTTCACCCCGCGGACGAACGCGGCCCACTTGCGCGGCGTGGTCCGGACGACGATCTCGGGGCGGTCCGACTCGCGGATCTCCACCAGACCGTCGGCGGCTCTGATCTCGACGCACTCGTTGCTCTCGCCGCTGGACGAGGACTTCCGCCACTCAGTCATGAGAAGTCTTTCAGTAAGGCCCGGATGAAGTCCCGGGACTCGGCCGGCCCGAGGGCGACCGCGGCGGTCTCCTCCTTGATCTGTCGGTACGTCTGCAGTTCGGTGTCGGTGTGCACGAACTTCGGCCCGTTCGAGAGGTCGATCTGCACGGTGTCGAGCTCGGGAACGGGCCCGCGGGCGAGGTAGAGGCTCTCTCCGGACCCGGGAAAGGTCTCGACGCTGAACGGGATGGTCCGGATCTCCACCCCGGGCCGCTCGGAATGCTCCAGCACGTCGAGCAGTTGGTCGCGCAGCACCACCGCCCCGCCGAACTGCATGCGCAGCGCGGATTCGTGGATGTACGCGGCGTACGGCTTCGGGCGTTCGGTGAACAGCCGCTGGCGCTGGATCCGGAACGCGGTGCGGGCGTCGGCGTCTGGCTGGGGCATCGGCGGCCGGACCCGGGCGAACACCGCGGAGGCGTACGCCGAGGTCTGCAGCAGTCCGGGGATGAAGGTGGTGTGCAGGATGGCCAGCGACTCGGCGTGGTGCTCCATCTCCGCGATGTCGATGAGCCCGCCGGGCAGCCGGCCGCGGTAGCCGTCCCACCAGTACTTGCGCCGGTCCTGCGTCATCGCGAGCAGCGCGTCGAGGTAGGGGCCGTCGGCGCAGTGGCAGGTGCGGGCCCAGAGCCGGAGCCGTTCGGCGCTGATGCCGGACTTCCCGTTCTCCATCTGCGAGATCTTGGGCAGGTCGGTGCCCAGGGTGGCGGCCAGGCTCTTGGGCGTCACGCCCACGCGTTCGCGCATCTTGCGCAGCTCGATGCCAAGGCGCTGCTGACGCACGGTCGGCGACAAGCGGGGTGGCATGACTCTCTTCTCCGGATCGCGGCTCGGGTCGATGCTTCCGGTGAAGTGTGCCGTGCTCACCCGGCCCTAGCTACTGAAATGGGGGATACCCCACGATGGAGTGAACGTTCTCCCGCTCGGTAGCAAGTCTTGCACCTCGACCCTATGGTCGTTCCCGCGTCAGTCACTGACTTGTTGTGGCCTAAACAGCCGCCAATCAGCCGTAAATACACACCAGATGCATGGTCGGCACGCTCGACATCACCGACCGGAGACTGTCATGCCGCTTCCGCTGCTTCTCACCCCCGCCCACCGCATTCCCGCCACCCGGTGAACGGCCTGCTCGTCGCCGGTTTGTCCGCCCTCCTGCTCGCCGTGCTATTCGTCGGCTGGCTGGTCTGGCTGGTCAACGCCCAACCCCGCGAACCGCGTTCCGTAAAACGCGAGTTCGTCGTCCGCCATTCCTCCGCCGCCGTCGAGAAGAAATAGCGCGCGGCAGCGGTGGCCCCCCGCCGGGAGGGGGGCCACCGGAGGGTGCGGTCAGCCGTCGCCGAAGTGGTCGAATTCGCCGCGCTTCACGCCCTCGATCCAGAGCGCGAACTTCTGCGGGGTGGTGACGATGATCGCGTCGGGGCTCTCGGATTCGCGGACCTCGATCAGTCCCCGTTCGTTGACGGACACCTCCACGGAGTCGCCGCCGTCCCGGGTGCTGCTGGTGGACTTCTGCCACTGCTGGGTCATCGGTTTCCTACTCCCATCGCGGTTCCTGCCTGGCACCCTGGACAACTCCCGGGGGGCCGTTCAGGAACGGGGGCGCACGGGGGGTTGGGCACCGCGCGAAAGGCGCTCGACGAGGCGGATCCGGGCGGCGGGCCACTCGTCGGCGAGCATCGAGAAGTAGGCGGTGTCGCGCCACACGCCGGTGGCGCGCCGCTTCTCGCGGCGGTGGACGCCCTCGTACCGGGCGCCGAGGCGCAGGATCGCGTTGCGGGAGCGCTCGTTGAGCGCGTCCGTCTTCCAGTAGACCCGGCCCATGCCCAGGTCGTCGAAGGCGTGCGAGAGCAGCAGCAGCTTGGCCTCGGTGTTGACGGGCGTGCGCCAGACCGAGCGGGCGTACCAGGTGCCGCCGATCTCGACGACCTCGTCGACGGGCCTGACGTCGTAGTAGCCGGTGATGCCGACGGCCCGGCCGCTGGGGAGGTCGATCACGGCGAACTTCACCGCCGACCCGGCCGCCACCTCGGCGAGCCGGGCGTCGAGGATCGCGCCCAGTTCCTCCTCGGTCGCGGGCGGGAGGGAGGGGATCCAGCGCCAGACCTCCGGGTCGGGGCCGACGCCGGCCCACAGGTCGGGCAGGTGGTGGCGGCCGAGGGGCTCCAGGCGGACGTGGCGGCCGGTGAGGGTCACGGGCGTGGGCGGCTGTGCGGTCATGCCGGAAAGGTAGCGCCATGCTGCACTAGATGCAATGAACTTCTGCACTAGTGCAAAATCGGCGGAGCGGGCAAAGCGAAGGGCCCCGTGGGACGTCCCGCGGGGCCCTCGACCGGATCAGGCTCAGATGAACGAGTTGATCTGGATCGTCTCGTCGCGGCCCGGGCCGACGCCGATGGCGGAGATCGGCGCGCCGGACATCTCCTCCAGCGCCTTCACGTACGCCTGCGCGTTCTTCGGCAGCTCGGCGAAGGTCTTGGCCTTGCTGATGTCCTCGGTCCAGCCCGGCAGCGTCTCGTAGATCGGCTTGGCGTGGTGGAAGTCGGACTGGTTGTACGGGAGTTCCTCGACCCGCTTGCCGTCGATCTCGTACGCGACGCAGACCGGGATCTGCTCCCAGCCGGTGAGCACGTCGAGCTTGGTGAGGAAGAAGTCGGTGAGGCCGTTGACCCGGGTCGCGTAGCGCGCGATGACCGCGTCGAACCAGCCGCAGCGACGGTCACGGCCGGTGGTGACACCGCGCTCGCCGCCGATGCGGCGCAGCGCCTCGCCGTCCTCGTCCAGCAGCTCGGTCGGGAACGGGCCGGAGCCGACGCGGGTGGTGTAGGCCTTGAGGATGCCGATGACCCGGTCGATCTTGGTCGGGCCGATGCCGGCGCCGGTGCAGGCGCCACCCGAGGTCGGGTTCGACGAGGTCACGAAGGGGTACGTGCCGTGGTCGACGTCGAGCAGGGTGCCCTGGCCGCCCTCCAGCAGGACGACCTTGTTCGCCTTGAGCGCCTGGTCCAGGACGAGGGTGGTGTCGGCGAGGAAGGGCTTGATCTTGTCCGCGTAGCCGAGGTACTCCTCGACGACCAGCTCGGCCGGGATGGCGCGGCGGTTGTACAGCTTGACCAGGATCTGGTTCTTGTCGTGCAGCGCCGCCTCGATCTTCTGGCGCAGGATCGACTCGTCGAACAGGTCCTGGACCCGGATGCCGACGCGGTTGATCTTGTCCGCGTAGGTCGGGCCGATGCCGCGGCCGGTGGTGCCGATCCGACGCTTGCCGAGGAAGCGCTCGGTGACCTTGTCCAGGGTGCGGTGGTACGGCGTGATCAGGTGGGCGTTGCCCGAGATCAGCAGCTTGGAGGTGTCGATGCCACGGTCGTTGAGGCCGCTCAGCTCGGAGAGCAGCACGCCCGGGTCGATGACGACGCCGTTGCCGATGACCGGCGTCACGTTAGGGCTGAGGATGCCGGAGGGGAGCAGGTGCAGGGCGTACTTCTGGTCGCCGATGACCACCGTGTGACCGGCGTTGTTGCCGCCCTGGTAGCGGACGACGTAGTCGACGGAGCCGCCGAGGAGGTCGGTGGCCTTCCCCTTGCCCTCGTCCCCCCACTGAGCGCCAACGAGCACGAGTGCCGGCACAGGCGTACACCCCTTCCGGTTGGGGCATCCTGCGTAGGCCGCAGTCTGCCCCGAGATAGACGAAGCCCCTGGCGCAGTAGCGCAAGGGGCTCTTGCACCGAGAGATTACCTGAGGAAGGACCGGTCGTGTCGTCCCTGTCCACGCCCGCAACCGGCGGCCCCGAGCCGCTCCTGCTGCTCCTCGACCCGGCGGCCCGGCAGACCGACGGCGAGTCGGTGCGGATCGCGAAGGACGTGCTCTGCGGAGGCGCGGACGTCAAGGTGGTCTATCCGGAGAGCCCGTCCGAACTCGACCGGGTGCTTTCGCACCGGGGTCGTCGACGCCCGGTCGTGATCGGTTCCGACCTGGCGTTGCAGCGGGTGCTCCAAGCCCTGTACCGCCAGCGTGAGCTGGGCGCGGATCCGGTGGGCATGGTTCCGGTCGGCCGGTCGGAGGAGCTGGTCGCGGCCCGCGCGCTCGGGGTGCCGGGCGAGCCGGTCCGGGCCGCGCGAGCGGTGCTGTCGGGTGCGGCGCGCAAGCTCGACCTGCTGGTGGACGACGGCGGCGGGGTGGCGCTGGGAGGGGTGCGGATCACCGGTGCCGGGACGCGGCGTCCGGCCGGCCGTACGGGTGGTTGGCGTTCGCTATGGGCGAAACTGGCTGCGGCCGAGCAGGCGAACGCACTCGCGGCGGACGGCCGGTCCTCCGCCGAGCACAACCCCCGGGTCCGGGTCGAGGCCGACGGCCGGCTGCTCGCCGACGTGCACCGGCCGGTGCGGCTGGTCCAGCTGACCCTGCCGGGCGTCGAGGCGGACGCCGCCGGCGTGCTGGAGGTGGTGATCCGCGCGCCCGGCGCCCTGGTGCGCGCCCGGGCGGAGAGCGTCTCGGTGGTCGGGCGCGGCTTCGGCTACGAGGCGGACGGCCACCCCGTCGGTCCGGTCCGCGCCCGCACCTGGACGGTCCACCCGGGCGCCTGGGGCCTGTTGCTGCCCGCCGCGTGACGCCGGGGTGAACCCCGGGTGAGCAGGCTCACTTTCGCCGTCGCCCCGACTCCCGGCCCTCCGCACACGGAACGCCCCAACAGGCGCGAACCACAAGGCCAACCGCCTCCGGCCGGAATTCCCCCCACCCGAAATCCCCACCCGGTAAGGGGTTTTGTCTACGCGCGTTACCGGCCGATCGTCAGACAATCCCGGCCGCCCGGGTTCCGGAAGCCCGTGCCCGCTGCCCTAGACTCGAAGACGTGCCACGTGGTGACGGAAGACTCAACCACGATCTTCTTCCCGGTGAGAAAGGCCCCCAGGACGCTTGCGGCGTCTTCGGTGTCTGGGCTCCCGGCGAGGAGGTCGCCAAGCTCACGTTCTTCGGCCTTTACGCCCTGCAGCACCGCGGTCAGGAATCCGCGGGCATCGCAGTGAGCAACGGCTCCCAGATTCTCGTCTTCAAGGACATGGGGCTCGTGTCCCAGGTCTTCGACGAGGCCTCCCTGGGGTCGTTGCACGGGCATATCGCCGTCGGACACGCCCGCTACTCGACCACCGGGTCCTCGGTCTGGGAGAACGCCCAGCCGACCTTCCGCGCGACCGTGCACGGTTCGCTGGCCCTCGGGCACAACGGAAACCTGGTGAACACCGCCGAACTGGCGGCGATGGTCGCCGAACTGCCCGGTGAGGAGCACGTCTCCCGCTCCGGGCGGAGCGCCGCGACCAACGACACCGACCTGGTGACCGCGCTGCTCGCCGGCCACCCGGACCTCTCCATCGAGGAGACGGCCAAGGTCGTGCTGCCCAAGGTCAAGGGCGCGTTCTCGCTCGTCTTCATGGACGAGCACACCCTCTACGCCGCCCGCGACCCGCAGGGCATCCGCCCGCTGGTGCTCGGTCGGCTGGAGCGCGGCTGGGTGGTCGCCTCCGAGACGGCGGCGCTGGACATCTGCGGCGCCTCGTTCATCCGCGAGGTCGAGCCCGGCGAGCTGATCGCCGTCGACGAGAACGGCATGCGCAGCTCCCGCTTCGCCGAGGCGAAGCCCAAGGGCTGCGTGTTCGAGTACGTCTACCTGGCCCGCCCCGACACCAGCATCGCCGGGCGCAACGTGCACCTCTCCCGCGTGGAGATGGGCCGCCGCCTGGCGAAGGAGGCGCCCGTCGAGGCCGACCTGGTGATAGCGACGCCGGAGTCCGGCACCCCCGCCGCGATCGGCTACGCCGAGGCCAGCGGCATCCCGTACGGCTCCGGCCTGGTGAAGAACGCCTACGTGGGCCGCACCTTCATCCAGCCCAGCCAGACCATCCGTCAGCTCGGCATCCGGCTCAAGCTCAACCCGCTGCGCGAGGTCATCGCGGGCAAGCGCCTGGTGGTCGTCGACGACTCGATCGTCCGCGGCAACACCCAGCGCGCGCTGGTGCGGATGCTGCGCGAGGCCGGCGCCGCCGAGGTGCACATCCGGATCTCCTCGCCGCCGGTGAAGTGGCCGTGCTTCTTCGGCATCGACTTCGCCACCCGCGCGGAGCTGATCGCCAACGGGATGACCGTCGAGGAGATCGGCCGCACGCTCGGCGCGGACTCGCTCTCCTACATCTCGATCGACGGCATGATCGAGGCCACCAAGCAGCCCAAGGACAGGCTCTGCCGGGCCTGCTTCGACGGCGAGTACCCGATGGAGCTGCCGGACCCGGCACTGCTCGGCAAGCTCCTGCTGGAGGCCGAGATCAAGGGCAGCCAGCAGCCGCCGGCCGTGCGCGGCAAGCCGACCAGCGGCAGCGACCTGGACGGCGTCCAGTCGCTGCTCGGCGGGGCGGGCGCGGCCGACGCGCTGCGCCGCCCGTAACGAATCCACGGTGGGGTCCCGCGAAACGGGGCCCCACCGCTGTTCCAGCCCCCACCAGACCCGAGAGGGCCGCACCGTAGTGACCAGCAACCAGAACGGCGCCACCTACGCCGCAGCCGGCGTCGACATCGAGGCGGGCGACCGCGCCGTCGAGCTCATGAAGCAGTGGGTGAAGAAGGCGAACCGCCCCGAGGTGGTCGGCGGTCTCGGCGGCTTCGCCGGCCTCTTCGACGCGTCCGCCTTCAAGCGCTACGAGCGGCCGCTGCTGGCTTCGGCCACCGACGGCGTGGGGACCAAGGTGGCCATCGCGGCCGCCATGGACAAGCACGACACCATCGGCCACGACCTGGTCGGCATGGTCGTCGACGACCTGGTCGTGTGCGGCGCCGAGCCGCTGTTCATGACCGACTACATCTGCGTCGGCAAGGTCGTGCCGGAGCGGGTCGCCGCGATCGTCAAGGGCATCGCCGAGGGCTGCGCGCTGGCCGGCTGCGCCCTGGTCGGCGGCGAGACCGCCGAGCACCCGGGCCTGCTCGGCCCGGACGAGTACGACGTCGCGGGCGCCGGCACCGGCGTGGTCGAGGCCGACGCGCTGCTCGGCGCCGACCGCGTGCGGGCCGGCGACGTGGTGATCGCGATGGCGGCCTCGGGCCTGCACTCCAACGGCTACTCGCTGGTGCGCCACGTGCTGCTGAACGAGGCCGGCTGGAAGCTGGACCGCAAGGTCGAGGAGTTCGGCCGCACGCTCGGCGAGGAGCTGCTGGAGCCGACCCGGATCTACTCGCTGGACTGCCTGGCGCTCACCCGCGCCACCGAGATCCACGCCTTCTCGCACGTCACCGGCGGCGGCCTGGCGGCCAACCTGGCCCGGGTCGTCCCGGAGGGCCTGCACGCCCGCCTGGACCGCGGCACCTGGACCCCGCTGCCGGTCTTCCAGACCGTCGCCCAGGTCGGCAAGGTGGCCACCCTGGAGATCGAGAAGACGCTCAACATGGGCGTCGGCATGGTCGCGGTCGTCCCGCCGTCCTCGGTGGACGCCGTGCTGGCGATCCTGGAGGACCGCGGCGTCGAGGCCTGGCTGCTCGGCGACATCGTCGAGCGCACCGGCGAGCACGAGGCCGGCGCGGCGCTCTACAACGCCTACGAGGGCTTCACCGCGGGCTGAGCCCGGCTGGACGACGAGAGGGCCCCTCCGGCGCACCGGAGGGGCCCTCTCGTCGTCCAGCCACCCGGGGGGCGGCGACCACCCGGTAACCATCCGGTACGCGGGAACGCCGAAGACCGGCCTGGCGCGCTGGGCGCCTGGGCCGGTCGGCGAAACTACTGGCTACGAGCGGCGAGAGGCCTGCGACGGCCCGGTGCCCGGCTCGGTGTCGTCCTCGTCGTCGAGGTCGGCATAGCGGGCGGCGTACTCGGCATACGGGTCGTCGTCCTCCTCCTCCTCGATCGGCTCCGGGTCGATCGGAGCGGTGGACGGCGATGCGCCCAGCTCGTTGGACAGACGGTTAGCGTCAAACCCGCCGCTGTTGTACTTCAGCTCGCGGGCGACCTTCGTCTGCTTGGCCTTGGCCCGGCCGCGCCCCATGGGTCGACCCCCTCAACGATGGGGCTCACGGCCCCGAGTCTGACACGTGTTCATGATCAGGACCGGCCTGCCCGAATGGGAGGACCGTCCCTTGGAGCATTAACGGTACCTGTTTCCGCCGCTGGACGGTACGTCGTCGGTGTGACGTGGCGCGCACCGACCGCACCCGAGACCAGGTCTTCCCAGGTCAGGGGAGGTTTTGCGGCGGTTTGCGCGCTGTCCGGAGGTGTCTGAGGTCCGTCGTTCCAGGACCGATTATCCCCCCAAGGGGGACCTTGGATCACCCGATCGGGCGCAGAAGTGAGAATCCGGTTCCACATCGTGATGCGCGGGGGGCGGCTGGGCCCCTCCCGCCCGGGGGCGGGTCACGGGGGTGCGGCCGCCCCCCGCGCATCCGAGGTTCCGGGGGCGCCGGATCAGGCCCGGCGGGCGCCCGGCAGCAGGACCGTGCGCAGCGCGCTGATCTCGCGCATCCGCTTCTCGGCCAGGCGGTCGGCGGCGACCGCCGGCGGGACGCCGTCGGAGGCGGCCCGGGTGAAGATCTCCAGGGTGGTGTCGAAGATCCTGGTGGCCTTGTTCTTGGCCCGGTCGAAGTTGAAGCCCTCGATCTCGTCGGCGACCTGGATCACGCCGCCGGAGTTCACCAGGTAGTCCGGCGCGTAGAGGATGCCGCGGTCCGCGAGGTCCTTCTCGACGCCCGGGTGGGCCAGCTGGTTGTTGGCCGCGCCGCAGACGACCGTGGTGCCGGACTCGCCGAGCGCGGCCACCGTGTCGTCGGTCAGCGCGCCGCCCAGGGCGCAGGGGGCGTAGACGTCCAGCCGGGCCTGCAGCAGGGCGGCGGTGTCGGCGACGACCTCCACCTCCGGGTGGGCCGCGCGGACGCGGTTCACGGCGGTCTCGGAGACGTCGGTGATGACGACGGTGGCGCCGTCCGCGACGAGGTGGCCGACCAGGTAGTGGCCGACCTTGCCGACGCCCGCGACGCCGACCCGCTTCCCGCGCAGGGTCGGCTGGCCCCAGCGGGCCTGGGCGGTGGCGCGCATGCCCTGGAAGACGCCGAAGGCGGTCAGGATGGACGAGTCGCCGGCGCCGCCGTGCTCGGGCGAGCGGCCCGTCACGAACTGCGTCTCGCGCGCGATGACGTCCATGTCCTGCACGTAGGTGCCCACGTCGCAGGCGGTGATGTAGCGGCCGCGCAGGGACTCCACGAAGCGGCCGTAGGCGCGGAGCATCGCCTCGTTCTTGTCCTTGGTGGGGTCGCCGATGATGACGGCCTTGCCGCCGCCGAGGTCGAGCCCGGCCAGCGCGTTCTTGTAGGACATGCCGCGGGACAGGTTGAGCGCGTCCTCCAGGGCCGCCTCCTCGGAGGCGTACGGGAAGAAGCGGGTGCCGCCGAGGGCCGGGCCCAGCGCGGTGGAGTGGATGGCGATGATCGCCTTGAGCCCGGAGCTGCGGTCGTGGCAGAGGACGACCTGCTCGTGGCCGTCGCCGGGGGCGCCGTCCTGCTCGGTGCGGAAGATCCTGCTGAGCACTCCGGGTGCGGGGTGCGTGGCGGATGTCTGTACGTCGGTCACTGTGGTGACTCCAGTATCGAAGGCCCGCCTGCTGTGGTGCGGGCGCCTAGGGCGAAGCGTAGTCGCGGGAGCGTCGCCGATCCGCCCTCTTGTCCGAGCTTGTCCCCGCGGTCCGGGGAATGGGACGCCGGGGGTGCGCGGTGCGGGCGCGAAGGGGTTCGGGGGCGCGCCCTCCCGGGGCCGGTCGGCGCGTGCGACCATGCAGGACGTGACCGTCGTGCGCACCTCGGTACTGCCGCCCTACGCCGCCCACCTGCGGGTCTACGAGCCGCTGGCCGCCTACCCGGAGTCCGAGCGGGCGCGCTGGCAGGCCTACGCGGCGGAGCGCGGTCCGGACGCCGTCGAGGCGGCGCAGCCGGTGGCCGCGGCCGTCCTGGAGGAGCAGCGGGAGGCGCTGGCGGAGCTGGCCGCCCGGACGCCCCGGGCGCTGCCCGAGCGGGAGAGCGGGCGGGCCTACCTGCGGGTGGTGGACGGCGTGCTGTACGTCTGCCCGTGGGCGACCAGGCTGCGCAGCTGGCAGGCGCTGGAGGAGCTGCGGGCGGCCGCGCCGGTGGCGCTGCTGGACACCGCGGTGCCGCCGGTGGCCCGGGCGGCGGCGGAGGCGGACCGGGAGCGCTGGCGGGCCGGCCATCCGGACGCCCGGCCGTGGATCCTGACCAGCCGGTGGGAGGTGCCGGTGCGCTGGTTCCTGCCGTTCGGGGACGAGGACCGCTGTTTCGTGCCGGCGCAGGAGCGGGGCAAGCCGGGGCGGGCGGCGGCGCTGTTCTACCTGGTGCCGATGGCGCAGGCGCGCCGCCGGGTGGCCCGGGCCTTCCGGGCGCTGCGTGAAGAGGTGCCGGACGGGGAACTGGTCCGGGGGGCGGAACAGGTCGGGCGGTGGCTGGAGGAATTCCATCCGCGCTCGCTGGTGGAGCTGGACTACGGGGGGCTGGTGCATTTGCTGGGGCCGGAGCGGCTGTTGGCGGACCGTTCGGCGGGGGAGCTGGAGGAGGGGCTCCGCGCGCTGCGGGCGGGGGACACCGCGGAGGCGCTGCGCGCGTACGGGGAACTGACGGCGCGCTGGCGGAGGGTGCTGGCGCTGCGGTACGCGAACTGACGTCCGACCACCCGTGTATGACTGTAAGAGTCCTATGGCCCGAGCTGGATGACCAAGGTCCTGGTTCGGGTCAATAGCTGTCGAACGTGACACTACTCACCGTTGACGCGAACTTACCCCTATGTGCAAAAATGGGACAACCAGCCCAACTTCACGCGGGCATGCCCACTTTTGGGTGGTTCTGGAGTCGATGCGTGCTTTGCGGGGAAACAGGGGGTCTGGTCCCCTCGTAACCAGGCGTCACGGCCGCGTGACTGCCCGTTATGGGGTGGTCCATCGCCATCCGTCGCTCTTGAACCCGTGAGGGGTCAATTTTGGCGGTTTGGTCGATAGGGCTGGACGGATGGTGTAGTTGTAGACACCAGGACAAGCCGTTCGTCCTATAACCGACTCGGCCCGTCTATGCCATTTCGGGCATCGCGGGCCAAGGTGCAGAATTTGAAGGATAGAACCGCCCTGGTTCGGTTCTCCCGAGGAGGCCGCTCATGACCGCTCGTACCCCTGATGCTGAGCCCCTGCTGACGCCGGCAGAGGTCGCCACCATGTTCCGCGTGGACCCGAAGACGGTCACTCGTTGGGCCAAGGCGGGCAAGCTGACGTCCATTCGCACGCTCGGCGGTCACCGCCGTTACCGCGAGGCGGAGGTGCGCGCTCTGCTGGCCGGGATTCCCGCTCAGCGCACTGAGGCCTGATAGGCCGAAGGCTCTTTAAAGGGGCCGCTTACCGGACTCCGCCGGGTCCGGTAAGCGGCCCCTTTGCCATGCCCGCTCGCGGTGTCCGGGTACTCGGCACAACGTACGGAATGCTGAACTCCGGATAACGATTCGATGCGCATGATGCGGGGGGGATTTACAGTTAATGGCTGTACAATTTTACATATTAAATTAGTGAGGTCTTGGTGGGGGTGGTGCGGGGGTGTTCTCGGGAAAAGATAAGTGACGACCGTCACACCGTCTGTCACTTGTGGTCTGGACCTGGTCCGGGATAAACACCGGACGCCAAAAGCGAGAGGCCCGGAACCTGACGGTTCCGGGCCTCTCGCACTGCGGCGATCCCGACGGGACTTGAACCCGCGACCTCCACCTTGACAGGGTGGCGAGCTAACCAACTGCTCCACGGGACCAGAGTTTTCTGATCTCGTTCACTCGCTTGCCGCGCTGCGAACAAGACAGATCGTAGCCCATGGTGGGCCCCCAGGTCGAACTGGCACCTGAGGGCCCCCGAGGAGGCCGCCGCCCAGCTCAGAGCGTGGCCCTGGCGGCCTCCATCGCCTTGGTGATCCGCTTCTCCGACACCGGGCTCGGCGTGCCCAGCGACTGGGCGAAGAAGCTGACCCGCAACTCCTCGATCATCCAGCGGATCGCCAGCACCTCCGCGGACGGCTGCCGACCGGCCGGCACCGCCGCCAGCAGCTCCCCGTACTCCCGCTGCACCTGCTGGACCTTCAGCAACTGCTGGGCGTCCCGCTGCGGGTGGTTGGGCAGCGCCTCCAGCCGGCGGTCCACCGCCAGCAGGTAGCGCTTGAGGTCCGGCAGCCGCTGCCAGCCGGTGTCCGTGACGAAGCCCGGGTGCACCAGGGAGGCCAGGTGCAGCCGGATGTCGTTCACCGCGTTCAGCAGCACCGGGCTGCTCACCGACTTCAGCCGGGTCGAGGCCTTGTGGAAGGCGATCAGTGCGGTGGCCGTCTTCAGCGTGGTGTCCGCGGACAGGTCGTACAGGTCCGCCCGCACCTTGTCGTGCAGCGTGCCGAAGGCCGCCTCGTCCCAGGCCGGTCCGCCGGCCAGGGTCATCAGCCGGTCCGTCGCACAGGCCACCACGTCCTCGAAGAGGGCGTTCACCGAGCCGTGCGGGTTGTGCGAGAGCGCCAGCTTCGCCTGGTTGCCCAGCCGGCCCTGGATCGACTTGGCCGGGGAGGTGGTGGTCAGCATCAGCAGCCGGCGGGTGCCCTCCCACATCGACCGCGTCTGCGCCTGCGGGGTGTCGAACAGCTTCACGCCGACCGACGCCCCCTCGTCCACCAGGGCCGGGTAGGCGCGCAGCGAGTGGCCGCGCGAGCGCTGCTCGAAGGTGCGCTGGAGCACGGGCAGGCCGCCCGGCCAGGCGGTCAGCCCGCCCTGCTCGATGCCCTGGCCGGAGGCCGCCGAGGACAGCGTCTCCTTGAGCTTCGGCTTGAGTCGCAGCCGCAGCTCCTCCAGGTCCTTGGACTCGGCGAGCTTGCGGCGGCCGTCCACCACCCGGAAGGTCACCTTGAGGTGGTCCGGCACCCGCTCGTCGTCCCAGGCCTCCGGCGGCACGGTGATGGCCGTCAGGCGCTTGAGGGCGTGCTCCAGGGACGGCAGCAGCGGCTCCTGGCGGTCCTCCACCGCGCGCAGCGCCGCCTTCGCGAAGTCCGGCGCCGGCACGAAGTTGCGCCGGATCGCCTTCGGCAGCGACTTGATGTACGCGGTGACCAGCTCCGTCCGCAGGCCCGGGATCTGCCAGTCGAAGCCCTCCGCGGTGACCTGGTTGAGCACCGGCAGCGGGATGTGGACGGTCACGCCGTCCGCGTCGCTGCCCGGTTCGAACTGGTAGGTCAGCTGGAAGCGCAGCTTGCCCTGCTGCCAGTGGTCCGGGTAGTCGGCCTCCGTGACGCCGTCCGCGGAGTCGTTGATCAGCATCGACTTCTCGAAGTTGAGCAGGTCCGGCTGCTCGTGCCGGGCCTTCTTCCACCAGGAGTCGAAGTGCCGGGTGGAGACCACGTCCTCCGGCAGCCGGGCGTCGTAGAACTCGAACAGGGTCTGGTCGTCGACCATGATGTCCCGGCGCCGGGCCCGGTTCTCCAGCTCCTCGACCTCGCCGAGCAGCTTGCGGTTCTCGGCGAAGAACCGGTGGTGGGTCTCCCAGTCGCCCTCGACCAGCGCGTTGCGGATGAACAGCTCGCGGCACAGCTCCGGGTCGATCCGGCCGTAGTTGACCTTGCGCTGGGCGACGACCGGCATCCCGTAGAGCGTCACCCGCTCGTACGCCAGGACGGCTCCGGCCTTCTTCTCCCAGTGCGGCTCGCTGTACGTCCGCTTGATCAGGTGGCCGGCCAGCGGCTCCACCCACTCCGGCTCGATCTTGGCGTTGATCCGCGCCCACAGCCGGGACGTCTCCACCAGCTCGGCCGACATCACCCAGCGCGGCGGCTTCTTGAACAGGCCCGAGCCCGGGAACACCGCGAACCGGGCGCCGCGCGCGCCGCCGTACTCGCGCTTCTCCACGTCGAACAGGCCGATGTGGGAGAGCAGGCCGGCCAGCAGCGACTGGTGGATCCGGTCGGCGTCCGGCTCGGCGTCCTCGTGCGGCTCCTCGATGGTGACGCCCAACTGCTTGGCGACCGTGCGCAGCTGGGTGTAGATGTCCTGCCACTCCCGTATCCGCAGGTAGTTGAGGAACTCCGCCTTGCACATCCGGCGGAAGGCCGAGGAGGACAGCTCGCGCTGCTGCTCCCGGACGTAGCGCCACATCGCCAGGTAGGACAGGAAGTCGGAGGTCTCCGAGTTGAACCGGCGGTGCCGCTCGTCGGCGGCCTGGCGCTTCTCGGCGGGGCGCTCGCGCGGGTCCTGGATGGACAGCGCGGCGGCGATCACCATCACGTCGCGCACGCAGCCGTTCTTGTCGGCCTCCAGCACCATCCGGGCCATCCGCGGGTCCACCGGGAGCTGGGCCAGCTGGCGGCCGAGCGCGGTGAGGCGCTTGCGCGGGTCCTTCTCGTCCGGGTCCAGCGCGCCCAGCTCGTGCAGCAGGTGCACGCCGTCCTTGATGTTGCGGGAGTCCGGCGGGTCCAGGAACGGGAAGGCGGCGATGTCGCCGAGGCCCGCCGCCGTCATCTGCAGGATCACCGAGGCCAGGTTGGTGCGCAGGATCTCGGCGTCGGTGAACTCGGGGCGGGAGAGGAAGTCCTCCTCCGAGTACAGCCGGATGCAGATGCCGTCGGAGGTGCGGCCGCAGCGGCCCTTGCGCTGGTTGGCGCTGGCCTGGCTGATCGCCTCGATCGGCAGCCGCTGCACCTTGGTGCGGTGGCTGTAGCGGGAGATCCGGGCGGTGCCCGGGTCGATCACGTACTTGATGCCGGGGACGGTGAGGCTGGTCTCGGCGACGTTGGTGGCGAGGACGATCCGGCGGCTGCCGGAGCGCTGGAACACCCGGTGCTGCTCGGCCGAGCTCAGCCGGGCGTACAGCGGCAGGACCTCGGTGGACTTGAGTTTCAGCTTGTCCAGGGCATCGGCGGTGTCGCGGATCTCGCGCTCGCCGGAGAGGAAGACCAGGATGTCGCCCGGGCCCTCGGCCTGGAGCTCCTGGGCCGCTTCGCAGATCGCCTGGATCTGGTCCCGGTCGCGGTCGGCGTCCGTCGCGTCGTCGTCCTCGTCCAGGTCGTCGACGAGCGGGCGGTAGCGGACCTCCACCGGGTAGGTGCGGCCGGAGACCTCGATGATCGGGGCGTCGTCGAAGTGCCGGGCGAAGCGCTGCGGGTCGATGGTCGCGGAGGTGATCACGACCTTGAGGTCCGGGCGGCGCGGGAGCAACTGCTTGACGTAGCCGAGGATGAAGTCGATGTTGAGGCTGCGTTCGTGCGCCTCGTCGATGATCAGGGTGTCGTACTGGAGCAGTTCGCGGTCGGTCTGGATCTCCGCGAGCAGGATGCCGTCCGTCATCAGCTTGACCAGGGTGTCCTGGCCGACCTGGTCGGTGAACCGGACCTTCCAGCCGACCGCCTCGCCCAGCGGGCTGCGCAGCTCCTCCGCGACCCGCTCGGCGACCGTACGGGCGGCGATCCGGCGCGGCTGGGTGTGGCCGACCAGACCGCGCACGCCGCGGCCCAGCTCCAGACAGATCTTCGGGATCTGGGTGGTCTTGCCGGAGCCGGTCTCACCCGCGACGATCACCACCTGGTGGTCCCGGATGGCCGCCAGGATCTCGTCCTTCTTCTGGCTGACCGGCAGCTCGGCGGGATAGCTGATCGGCGGGACGGCACCGCGGCGCTGCTCGACCAGCAGCTCGGCGCGGTCGATGTCGGCGGCGATCTGGGCGGCGACCTTCTGCCGGGCCTCGGGCTTGCGGACCCGACGGGCCCCCTCCAGTCGGCGCCCGATCCGCACCTGGTCGCGCAGGGTCAGCTCGGGCAGGCGGGCGGCCAGCTCACCGATACCGGAACCCTCGGCGGGTGCGGGGGCGGACTGGACTGCGGGAGAACTCACTGCGGGCATCCCTCTAGGTTCGCAAGGAGGCACGGCGGCGCGCACCTCGGTTTTCGAGCCTCTCCAGTGTCACAGCCCCCGGCGGCCGAGCGCGAACGGCGGGTCCGGGTGCCGGTGACGTCGGGCCGGGCGGCTTCGGGCCGGGCCAGGCAACGGTTCGCGGCGGTTTCGGGCTCTGGGGGTTGAGGAGGTGCTCATGGGAGCCCAGAAGACCGCGAGGGACGAGGAGTTCCGCGCGTTCACCGGCAGCGCGTGGACGCGGCTGCTCAGGACGGCGTACCTGCTCGCGGGGGACCGGCACACCGCCGAGGACCTGGTCCAGCAGGCCCTGGAGCGGGCGTACGTCGCCTGGAGCCGGGTCCGGGCGGCCGACGACCCGCACGCCTACGTGCGCCGGATCCTGATCAACGAGCACGCCCGCCGGTTCCGCCGCCGAGCGGCCGAGGAACTGGTCACCGCCGTCCCCGACCGGGCCGCACCCGAGGGCCCCGACGGCTACGCGCGGCTGGACGAACGGGCGGCGCTGCTCACGGCCCTCGGCACGCTGCCGCCCCGGCAGCGGCAGGCCGTCGTGCTGCGGTACTGGGAGGACCTCACCGAGACCCAGACCGCCGCGGCGATGGGCTGCTCGGTCGGGACGGTGAAGAGCCAGGCGGCCAGGGGCCTGGCCAAGCTGCGGGAGGCCTCCTCACTCAACGGGCTGGCGAGCATCGGAGGCGGAAGATGAGCAACGAGGGCAACGTGGGGGCCATGGGGAACGTGGACGGCGAGGACAGGGCCGGGGCGGGGTCCGAGGCCTCGGCGGCGCGGGTCCTGGGCGAGCTGGCCGGAAGCGTCGAGATCGGGGCCGTCCCGTACGACCGGCTGGTTGCCGGGGGGCGGCGCCGGCTGCGGCGCCGGCGGCTGCTGACCAGCGGGGCGGTGGCGGCGCTGGTCGCGGCGGCCGTCGTCGGGGGGACGGCACTCGGCGGGCTCGGGCTCGGGCGGGGGCCGGGAGACGCGGCCGACGCGGGGGCGGTGGTGGCGGACGCCCGGACCGTCACCACCGCCGAGGCCGCCGCAGGCACCGCAGGCACCGCGGGCACCGCCACGACACCGACCGCTCCCGCGCGGGATCCGTTCACCCCGGTCCGGGTCGTGGTCGGCCAGGGCACCACGAACGGCAGGCAGTGGCAGGCGTGGGCCGCGTTCTGGCCGGCGGCCGCCACCAAGGAGGACGCCCTCCGCCAGGCCCGGCTGATCTGGGCGGACCGGCACGCGGCCATCCCGCAACTGCCGGAGACCACCCGGGCGGACATCGACCGGAGCTGGCACCCGGACGTGGACCTGGTGAACCTCTACGCCACCGTGGACGGGCAGCGCCAGGTCGACGACGCGATGCACGACACCCCCGCCCCGGGGACGCCGGACGGGGCGATCATCGACCGGGCCACCTCCGGAGGGGGGACGATGCTCGGGCTCAAGGGCGGGGAGCTGGGCGCCTCACCGGTGGTGATCGCCGGGGTCCGGCCCCAGGTCGCGAAGGTCGTGGTCACCTGGGACACCGGCGGCGTCAGCGCGTCGGTGCCGGTCGCCCTCGGCGACTCCCCGACGCACTGGTACGCGATCGCCAAGAAGCCGGGCGCCCAGGCCCGCACGTTCACGTACTACGCGGCGGACGGCTCCGTGCTGGGCACCGACGCCAGCTGGTTCCGCTCCTACTGAACCCGCCCGGCGCTGTGCGGCCTCGGCGCCGCCCGCGCGACCGGCCCACCTCCCCCTCGGGTCAGCTCACCCGGCCGCCGGGCGCGCTGACCCGAGGGGGAGCCGCCCGGGATCAGTAGGGCAGCAGGTCGCCGGTGACCAGCTCGAACCCGAAGGGCTCCGGAACGCGCAGCGTCTCGCCGAACGCGATGTCCTCGCGCCGGTGGTACCGGGTGCCGTCCGGCCTGCTGAAGAGGGTGACGGTCTTCTCCCGCGCGTCGACCAGGAGGTACAGCGGGATCCCCATCAGCGGGTAGTCCCGCACCTTCCCGACCCAGTCGTTCTCGGGGTTGGAGGGCGAGACCAGCTCGACCGCGATCGCGGCCAGCTCGGCGGGCACCTGGTTGTCGGTGGTGGCCAGCGCGTCGTCCGGAAGGTACGTCAGGTCGGGATTGCGGCTCTTGCCGACGTTGGGCGAGACCAGATCGGTGTTCTCGCTCGGCAGCAGCCCGGCCGGGGTGTGGGCGTCGAACTGCCGGCGCACCACCAGCAGGTTGCGCTGGTGGATCCCCGAGGGGCTCACCATCATGGTGATGGTGTCGCCGGAGAGCTCCACCTTGAAGCCGTCGGGCAGGCTCCTGCGGGCTTCTTCCAGGAGCTCGAAGTGTTCCGGGGTCATGAGTGCGACGCCTCCCGAACCGAATCCACCGGTATCCGGCAGCCAGCGTAGTCGGCGTCCGACCCCCGGGACGGCGGAAGCCCCGCAGCGATCACGCTGCGGGGCTTCCGATCTGTGGCCAGGGCCGGGGTCGAACCGGCGACCTTCCGCTTTTCAGGCGGACGCTCGTACCAACTGAGCTACCTGGCCGTACTACACCGTCTCTTGCGAGACGAGCGATCCCGACGGGACTTGAACCCGCGACCTCCACCTTGACAGGGTGGCGAGCTAACCAACTGCTCCACGGGACCTTGTAGTGGTTTCCCACTAAGGTCTTGCGGCACTGCTTTTTACTACGGTACTGCGTGCCCCCAACGGGATTCGAACCCGTGCTACCGCCTTGAAAGGGCGGCGTCCTGGGCCACTAGACGATGAGGGCTTGCGGCCTGTCCCGCTGTTTCCAGCGTTCGGGGACGTCGAGAAGCATATGGGATGCAGGGCGGATCGCCAAAACGGGTTTCGGCCGGGTGGGTGGGGGCCGTCCGAGGGCCGCCCGGGGCGGGGGTCAGGACCAGCCGAGTTCGTCGAGTTCGTGGTCGTCGAAGCCGAAGTGGTGGGCGACCTCGTGGATGACCGTGGTGCGGACTTCGGCGACGACCTGGTCGTGGGTCTCGCAGTGCCGGAGGGTGGGGCCGCGGTAGATGAGGATCCGGTCGGGCAGGACGCCCGCGTACCACTCGCCGCGTTCGGTGAGCGGGGTGCCCTCGTAGAGGCCGAGGAGTTCCGGGTCGGCGGGGTCGGGCTCGTCCTCGACGAAGACGGCGACGTTGTCCATCATGGCCGCGAGCTGCGGGGGAATCTGGTCGAGGGCGTCGCTGACCAGCGTCTCGAACTCTTCCCGGGTCATCTCCACCGGTTCATTGTCGGGTCTGGAGTGACGCTGTGCCAGACGGCGGAAGCCGGTGTTTGATGGGGTTATGGCGACCTCGGACGGCACGGTGGACGGCCCGGCGCGGACCCGGCCGGTGGGCGACGGGACGGCCGCCCGGAGACGGCCGCCGGTGTGGCGCGGGCAGGGGCCGGCCGTGGCGGTGATCGCGGTGGGCGGGGCGATCGGGGCGGTGGCCCGGTACGGCGCCGGGCTGGCCTGGGCGAACGGGCCGGCGGCGTTCCCGTGGACGACGCTGCTGATCAACGTGGTCGGGTGCGCGGTGATCGGGGTCTTCCTGGTGGTGATCACCGAGGGGCGTCCGGCGCACCCGCTGCTGCGGCCGTTCTTCGGCACCGGGGTGCTGGGCGGCTTCACCACCTTCTCGACGTACGCGGTGGACATCCGGCGGCTGGTGGAGGAGGGGCGGCTCGGGCTCGGGCTGGCGTACCTGGGGCTGACGCTGCTGGGTGCGCTCGGCGCGGTGTGGGCGGCGGCCGCGCTGACGCGCCGTCTGATCGCCCGCGGGGGCGTGCGGTGAGCAGGTTGAGCGGGCCGGCGCTGCGGCTGACCGTGTTGGTGGGGGAGAACGACCGCTGGCACCACCGGCCGCTGTACAGCGAGATCGTGCACCGGGCGCGGGCGGCGGGGCTGGCCGGGGCGAGCGTGTTCCGCGGGATCGAGGGGTTCGGGGCGTCGTCGCTGGTGCACACGGCGCGGCTGCTGTCGCTGAGCGAGGACCTGCCGGTGGCGGTGGTGATCGTGGACGAGGAGGAGCGGGTGCGGGCGTTCCTGCCGCAGTTGGACGGGCTGGTGGCGGAGGGTCTGGTGCTGCTGGACCGCTGCGAAGTGGTCAGGTACGTGGGGCGGGAAGAGGCTTCGGGGTGAACTGGCTGCTGGTGGTGGCGGGCGCGGTGGTCGGCGCGCCGCTGCGGTACCTGACCGACCGGGCCGTGCAGGCCCGGCACGACTCGGTGTTCCCCTGGGGGACGTTCGCGGTGAACGTGGTCGGCTGCCTGGTGCTCGGCCTGGTGACCGGGGCGGTGGCGGCGGGGGCCGCGTCCCCGCACGTCCAGGTGCTGCTGGGGACGGGGCTGTGCGGGGCGCTGACCACGTACTCGACCTTCTCGTACGAGACGCTGCGGCTGGTCGAGACCGGGGCGGGGCGGTACGCGCTGGCGAACGTGGCGGGCAGCGTGGTGGCGGGGCTGGCCGCGGTGTACGCGGGGGCGGGGCTGGCCTCGGCGTTCTGGGGCTGAGCGTCTGCCGGTCTGCCCGTCTGCCGGTCTGCTCGCCTGCCGGTCTGCTCGCCTGCCGGTTCGGCGGGCTGTGGCGGATGCGGCCCGGACGCTTCCTGGCGCGCTGCCCGTGTCCCGTCGGGGCGGGCGCGCGTTGGGCACCGAAAAGCGGCCGCGCGAGCAGTGGGCGGCCCGGGTGGGGCGGTGGAGAGGGATCTCGGTGGCTTCGGTGCGGGCGGTTCGGGCGGTGGTGCGTACGGCTTCGGTGCTGGCGGTGGCCGGGCTGGGGTTGACGGGGTGCATGTCGGTCGGTCCTGAGGCGGAGGTGAAGCACGGGGTGGCGCCGGTCGGGCAGGCCGGTCCGGCGGGCAAGCCGGGGGTGACGAGCGGGCCGTCGGCCTCGCCGAGCGGCGCGCATCCGGGGAGTGCGTCCGGGCGCCCGGAGCGTTCGGGGGGCTTGCAGAGCGAGAACGCGCCGGCCGGGGTGACGGCTGCGGCGGCGGGCGAGGTGGCACCCGGCGCGAACGGCGCGGCCGCCGGCGTGGTCCCGGTGCCGGGGGCGCCCGCCGTGGACGCCGCGCCGGCCGGCACCGGCGCGAACGGTTCGGCGGGGGGCGTGAGTGCCAGCCCCGCGCCCCGGCCGGGCGGCGGTGCGTCGGCCGGTACCGGTGGTGCGGCGGGCACCGGGGGCGCGGGCGGGGCGGGCGGCACCGGTGAGGGCCGCTCCGGCGGCACGGCGGGCACGCCGTCGGCCACGCCGAGCAGCCACTCCTCGACGTCCCCCGAGCCCGAGCACAGCTCACCCGCCGCGACCGTCCCACCGACCACGGAGCCCTCGGCCGGCAACTCCGGTTCCTCGGCCCCGAGCCCGCATGCGGGTGGGCATTAGCGGGCTGGCCAGGGCATTTGCCTCTGATCCCGAGGTTCGTCTATGGTGGTAGATCGTTCGTTTGATTCATTTGACTGGCGCCCTATTCCCATCTGGCGCCCTTGGCGCGTTCCGGCGATCCGTGGCTGACCGCATAGAGGCGGTTGTGAAACAGAACCCCCGGACTTTGGCGCGTGCCACTTCCGGAAGGTTTTACATGTCTCTCGTTGACGACGCCCGCTTCGCCATGCCCGCGAGCGAGGCCGCCGCCGATGTCACCGACACCGCCGACACCCTCACCGACGCCGTCGAGGCCGTCGAGCCCACCGACGCCGACGCCGACGTCGAGCTGAACGCCGACGCCGTCGAGGCCGAGGAGGCCGTCGAGGCCGCCGAGCCCACCATCACCTTCGGCGACCTGGGCCTGCACGACGACGTCGTGCGCGCCCTCGCCAAGCGCGGTGTCACCACCCCGTTCCCGATCCAGGCCGCGACCATCCCGGACGCCCTGGCCGGCAAGGACGTGCTGGGCCGTGGCCGCACCGGCTCCGGCAAGACCCTCAGCTTCGGCCTGCCGCTGCTGACCCGCCTCGCCGACGGCGAGCGCACCAAGCCCAAGCACCCGCGCGGCCTGATCCTCGTCCCGACCCGCGAGCTGGCCATGCAGGTGGCCGACGCCCTGGAGCCGTTCGGCTCGGTGCTCGGCCTCAAGCTCAAGGTCGTCTGCGGCGGCACCTCGATGTCGAACCAGATCTACGCGCTGGAGCGCGGCGTCGACGTCCTGGTCGCCACCCCCGGCCGTCTGCGCGACCTGCTGAACCGCGGCAGCGCCAAGCTGGCCGACGTCCGGACCGTCGTGCTCGACGAGGCCGACCAGATGGCCGACATGGGCTTCCTGCCCGAGGTCACCGAGATCCTCGACCAGGTGCCGGCCGGTGGCCAGCGCCTGCTGTTCTCCGCCACCCTGGAGAACGAGATCGACACTCTGGTCAAGCGCTACCTGAAGAACCCGGTCACCCACGAGGTCGACCCGTCGGCCGGCGCGGTCACCACCATGACCCACCACATCCTCGTGGTGAAGCCCAAGGACAAGGCGCCGATCACCAACGCGATCGCCGCCCGCAAGGGCCGCACGATCATCTTCGTCCGCACCCAGATGGGCGCCGACCGCGTCGCCGAGCAGCTCATCGAGGCCGGCGTGAAGGCCGACGCGCTGCACGGCGGGATGACCCAGGGCGCCCGTACCCGCGTCCTCGGCGACTTCAAGGACGGCTACGTCAACGTCGTCGTCGCCACCGACGTCGCCGCCCGCGGCATCCACGTCGACGGCATCGACCTGGTCCTCAACGTGGACCCGGCCGGCGACCACAAGGACTACCTGCACCGCTCCGGCCGCACCGCCCGGGCCGGGCGCTCCGGCGCCGTCGTCACCCTGGTGCTGCCGCACCAGCGCCGCGGCGTCTTCCGCCTGATGGAGGACGCGGGCGTCGACGCCTCGCGCCACATCCTCGACCACGCCTTCGACGCCGAGGTCGCCAAGATCACCGGCGCCCGTTCGCTGATCGAGGTCCAGGCCGAGAGCGCGGCCGGCATCGCCGGTGCCGCCGAGCGCGAGCTCGCCGACATGACCCGCCAGCTGGAGCGCGCGCAGCGCCGCACCACCGAGCTGCGCGAGGAGGCCGACCGCCTGGCCGCGCGGGCCGCCCGCGAGCGGGCCGAGCTGGGCATCGAGGACGAGGCCCCGGCCGCCGAGGCGGGCGACGAGGCCGCTGCGGAGACCCCGGCCACCGAGGCGCCGGCTCCGGCCGCCGCGCCGCAGGCCGAGGAGCGCACGCCGTCGTACCGCGAGGCGCGCACCGAGCGTCCGGCCTTCGGCCGTGACCGTGACCGCGATGACCGTGGTGGCCGTTCCGGTGGCTTCAACCGTGACCGTGACGACCGTGGTGGCCGTTCCTTCGGTGACCGTGACGACCGCGGCGCCCGTTCCGGTGGCTTCAACCGCGATGACCGTGGTGGCCGTTCCGGTGGCTTCAACCGTGACCGTGACGACCGTGGTGGCCGTTCCTTCGGTGACCGTGACGACCGCGGCGCCCGT
>NZ_JBFBIR010000007.1:0-56759 GCF_040685715.1 Kitasatospora sp. NPDC088264 | reverse complement strand
CGTTCCGGTGGCTTCAACCGTGACCGTGACGACCGCGGTGGCCGTTCCTTCGGTGACCGCGACGACCGCGGCGCCCGCTCGGGCGGTTTCAACCGTGACCGTGACGACCGTGGTGGCCGTTCCTTCGGTGACCGTCCGGCCCGCACCGGTGGTGGCTTCGACCGCGACCGTTCCGGTGGCTTCAACCGTGACCGCGACGACCGCGGCGGCCGTTCCTTCGGCGACCGCCCGGCCCGCACCTTCGGTGACCGCCCGTCCTTCGGCCGGGACCGCGACGAGCGCGCCGGCAGCAACAACCGTCCGTTCGCGCGTCGTGACGACCACCGCTCCGGCGGCCGTCCGCAGGCCTCCGGTGGTGGCTTCGGCCGTGACCGTGACGACCGTGGCGGCGCCCGCTCGGGTGGCTTCGACCGCGACCGTTCCGGTGGCTTCAACCGCGACGACCGCAAGCCGCGCTGGAAGAACTGACGCCGTACGGCCGGTGGTTGACCACCGGTAGCTGAACACCTGAACACACACGACGGGCCCGCTCCATGCACTGGAGCGGGCCCGTCGCGTTCCCCCGATGCCCCCGGTACCTCCCCCGGTACCCCTCGCGCCCCCGAGGCGTTGTTCTGCAGCTGAGAATAACCTGTGGCGCGGCCCGGCGGAAGTCCCGTAGCGTCCCGGACATGAGCAGCAGACTGCACGACGTGGCCCGGGTGAACGAGGAGATCGCCGAGCGGGGGAGCTACCGGGCGGCCGGTGGCGAACTCGTCACGGTGGGGGAGCAGTTGGCGGCTGCCAGGGCCGGCACGGTGTCGTACGCGCCGCCGGCGCTGGACGCGCTGCTGAGGGGCGGGGCCCCGGGGCCCGGGCCGGGTGGGCCCGTCGGGGCGGTGGAGGTGACGGCCGAAGGCAGCATCGAGGCCGCCCGGCGCCTGGTCGAGGGCGGGGCGGGCCCGGTCGGGGTGCTCAACTTCGCCTCCGCGCGCAACCCAGGCGGCGGCTACCTGCGCGGCGCCCGCGCCCAGGAGGAGGACCTGTGCCGCAGCGCGCTGCTCTACACCTGCCTGCTGGAGGCGCCGGACTACTACGAGGCGCACCGCGCCTCCACCGACCTCCGGTACAGCCACCGGGTGATCGTCTCGCCCGACGTACCGGTGATCCGCGGCCGGGGCGGGGACCTGCTGGCGCGGCCGTACCCGGTCACCTTCCTGACCTCGCCCGCGCCCAACGCGGGCCAGCTGGAACGGCGCTCGGCCGACGTGGACGTCCGGGGCGTGCTCGCCGAGCGGGCCGTCCGGGTGCTCGCGGCGGCGGCCCGGCACGAGGTCCGCACGCTGGTGCTCGGGGCCTGGGGCTGCGGGGTGTTCCGCAACGACCCGGCCCAGGTCGCCGAGGCCTTCGAGGGCGCGCTCTCCCGGTACGGGGCGGCCTTCGAACAGGTGGTGTTCGCGGTCTGGGACCGCTCACCGGTCTCGGCGAACCGGGCCGCGTTCGAGGCGCGGTTCGGCGGGGCGGCGCAGCCCGGCGCGGCGGTGCGCTGAGGCCGCCGCCGGGTGTCGCCGCCGGGTGTCGCTGCCGAGGCCGGTGAGCGGGCCGGCGCGCGGCTCGCGCCGGGTGCTGCTACCGCTTGCGGGCGGCCAGCGCCGTCGCGGCCGTCGAGGCCGCCGCGACCACACCGGTGACGGCGAAGACCGACGGCCAGGCGCCGATCTTCTTCGCCAGCGGATGCGAGCCGCCGAACGCCGCCACGTACAGACCGGTCAGCGCCGCCGCGGTGGCCGCGCCCGAGCTGCGGTGCCACTGCGCGGCCGCCCCGGCACCGGCCACCGCCAGCACGGCGCCGCCCAGTTCGCGCCGGCCGCTCCAGCGGGCGACGCCGTAACCGCCCACCAGGCCGCTCGCCGCGGTCAGCGCGGCGGGCGCGGCGGCCGAGAGCACGTTGGGGACCTTCGCCATCGTCGACTCCACTCGTAGAGGTTGTCCTGACTTCCTGTTCCGGCTTCCGACCATAGCCCGCCCGCCCCGCGCGCCGGTCCGGGCCTCCAGCCTCCAGCAGGCCGCCGTCTTCCCTGCCGTCTTCCCTGCCGTCCGCTCCGCCGTCCGCTCCGCCGTCCTCGACTCCGAGGCCTGTCGGCCCCCGGTGGCAGACTGCGAGCGTGACTGACACCGCGATCACCGACGGCCGCTACCGGATCCGCAACGTCGACAGCGGCCTGCTGCTCGAAGTCGCCGACGGCAGCCGGCGCAGCGGCGCCCGCGTCCGCGAGGGCGCGGACGACGGTTCCGACGCCCAGCTCTGGCAGCTCACCGCCGTCCACCCGGGCGGCGCCCTCTGCCACCTGGAGAACGCCGCCAGCGGCAAGCGCCTCGACGTCACCGGCGCCTCCACCGACGACGGCGTCCCCATCCAGCAGTGGTCCGCCAACGCCTTCGGCGCCCAGGAATGGCTCCTCGAAGCCCACGTGGACGCCCCCGGCACCTACACCATCACCAGCTTCATCAGCGGCAAGCCCCTCACCGCCGCCGCACCCCCCGACCCCACCGTCCACCAGTGGGAGGACACCGACTCGCCCGCCCAGTGGTGGCGCTTCGAACGCCAGGAGTAGGTGCGTCCCCGGGCCGGTCAGGCCGACAGGTTGGCGCGCAGGGCGGTCAGTTCCTCGTCGGTGACGCCGTGGGCGCGGAGGTAGGCGGGGACGGAGGAGTGCTGGGTGTGGATCCAGCCCAGGGCGGAGGCGAGGAGTTCGGCGGTGACGGGGCGGGAGACGCGTTCGGTGCCGGTCTCGTCGACGTAGGGGGTGGGGCCCCGGTCGAGGCCGAGGCCGACGTTGGAGAGCAGGAAGTCGGCGGTGACGTCGGCCTCCGAGGCGCCGAGCAGGGACTGCAGGACGGCGATGGTCAGGCCGGTGCGGTCCTTGCCGACGGCGCAGTGCACGAGGGCGGGCAGCGCGCCGGGGGCGGCGAGGCGGCGGACGACGGCGGCGAGGGACGGGCCGGCGGTCCGGGCCATGAAGGGGTAGAGCGCCGCCTGGTCCTCGGGCCAGGGCTGGTCGATGTCCTCACGGTTGGCGGGCAGGGTCGGGAGGTTGAGGGCCTCGTGGTCGAGGCCGTGCCGCAGGTCGGGCCAGACCTCCAGCTCGACCGGACTGCGCAGGTCGAGGACGGTGCGCAGGCCGAGGGCCTTGAGGCGCCGGGCGCCCTCTTCGGTGAGGGTGTGGAAGGAGCCGGAACGGTAGAGCACGCCCCGCCGCAGGGCGCCGATCCCGCCCGCGTCACGGAAGTTGCGCACACCGGGGATGTCGATGAAGGCATCGGTCATGGCCCCACGGTACGGGCGGGGGGCGGGCCGGCGGAAGGAAACCGGAGGGAACCTTTCAGCGCCCGCCGGAGACGTCCAGGAAGGCGTTGGTGGTGTACGAGGCGGCGGGGGAGAGCAGGAAGAGGATCGCCTCGGCGACCTCCTCCGCCCGTCCGCCGCGCCGCATCGGCAGTCCGGGGGCGACCCGGTCGACCCGGCCGGGCTCGCCGCCGAGGGCGTGGATGTCGGTGTGGATCAGGCCGGGGCGGACGGCGTTGACCCGGATCCCCTCGGCGGCGACCTCCAGGGCGAGGCCGCGGGTCATCGAGTCGACGGCGCCCTTGGCGGCCGCGTAGTCGACGTACTCGTTGGGCGAGCCGAGCCGCGAGGCGGCCGAGGACACGTTGACGATGGCACCGCCGCGGCCGCCGTGCCGGGTGGACATCCGGCGCACGGCCTGGGCCGCGCACAGGAACGGGCCGGTGATGTTGGCGGCCCAGATCCGGTTCAGCCGGTCCTCGTCGATGTCCTCCAGCCGGCACTGCTTCTCCAGCGTGCCGGCGTTGTTCACCAGGCCGGTGAGCAGCCCGAGTTCGGCGTCCACGGTGGTGAACAGCCGCTCCACCTCGGCGGTGCGGGTGACGTCGGCCCGGACGGCGAGCGCGGTGCCGCCCTCGGCCCGGACGGCGTCCACCACGGCGGTGGCCGAGGCCTCGTCCGTGCGGTAGTTGACGCAGACCCGGTAGCCGCGCCGGGCGGCGAGCAGGGCGGTGGCGGCGCCGATGCCGCGGCCGGCGCCGGTGACGATCAGGACGCCGTCGTCGGAGGTGGTGGTCGACATGCTCGGTACGCTACCCGGCGGACCGGCCGGGGCGGGCCCCGGAGCGGAAATCGTTCGCCCGGCGCGGCCCGGACCGGCGAGGATGCGGTAGCGGCGCCGCCACCGCAGCCCTGCCGGCTGCCAGGTCGTGAGGCGTCGAGAGAGTCGAGAGAGGAGACCGGCGATGTCCGACGAACCCGCACCCGCACCCGCACCCGCACCCGTCGTCCCCGGCACCGTCCTGCTCGCCGGGGTGGTCGGCTCCACCGCGTACGGCTTCGCCCACGCCGGCTCCGACGTCGACCGGCTCGGCCTGTACGCCGCCCCCACCGAGGAACTGCACGGCCTGCACCGCCCGGCCGAGTCGCACGTCACCACCGGGCCCGACGTCACCCTGCACGAGGCGGCCAAGTGGTGCCGCCTGGCGCTGTCCTGCAATCCGACCGCCTCCGAGCTCGTCTGGCTGCCGGACGACCTGTACGAGATCCGCACTCCGCTCGGTGCCGAACTGGTCGAGATCCGCTCGAGCTTCCTCAGTGAATCGGGCGTCCGGAAGGCCTATCTCGGTTACGCAGAGCAGCAGTTCCGCAAACTGCTGACCCGCGACACGACCGACCCGGCCACCCGCCGCCGGGCCGCCAAGCACGCCCGGCATCTGGTCCGGCTGGTCGAACAGGCCGTCCGGCTGCACGAGACCGGCCACAACCTGGTCCGCCTCACCGACCCCGGACACGTCCGCGACCTCGGCGAACGCATCGCCGACCGCCCCGCCGTCGCCGAATCCCTGCTCGCCGACGCCGCCGACCGCCTCGCCCGCCCCGGCGTCCTCCCCGCCGCCCCCGACCCGCGCCCCGCCGAATCCTGGCTCCGCCGCGTCCGTGCCGCCCACTACGCTCCGCCCCCCGCCCCCGGCGCGCCCGCGCAATCCACTGGCGGAGCCCTGCGCCCCACCGGGTAGGATCACGGTGGCCCTCCCCAACCGGGACGAGGGCCGCGGGCCACTAGCTCAATTGGCAGAGCTGCGGACTTTTAATCCGTAGGTTCAGGGTTCGAGCCCCTGGTGGCCCACCGAACTGAGGCCAGGTCAGACACCCTCTGACCTGGCCTTTTGCATGTCCGCCGCCGGTGAACGCACTGCGGCACCCCGGCTGGTCGAGTAGCCGGGGTGCCGCGGTGCGGTGTGGGTCGTGGGGCGGATCAGGCCGCGGCGCGGATCGGGGCGCCGGTCTGGTGGAGGTGGGTGAGGATCTCGCGGTACGAGCGGAAGAGGCCGGTCTCGTAGTAGGTGATCTCCTTCTCGGCGCAGAAGTCGCGGGTGAGGACGGCGGCGCGGCGCAGGGCCGGGGTGGGCATGCTGGGGAAGAGGTGGTGCTCGACCTGGTAGTTGAGGCCGCCCATCAGGGCGTCGATGAAGTAGCCGCCGCGGACGTTGCGGGAGGTGAGGACCTGGCGGCGGAGGAAGTCGAGCCGCATGCCGGGCGTCACCATCAGCATGCCCTTGTGGTTGGGGGCGAAGACGCAGCCCAAGTAGACGCCGAGCAGGGCCTGGTGGACGGCGAGGAAGGCGAAGGCCTTGCCGACCGGGAGGGCGGCGAAGACCAGCCCGAGGTAGGCGGCGAAGTGGGCGACCAGCAGGAAGCCCTCCAGGTAGGGGCGCTTCATGATCGGGCTGCGCAGCGCGCGGAAGCTGTTGTAGCTGAGGTTGAGGCCTTCGAGCAGGAGCAGCGGGAAGAAGAGGAACGCCTGGCGGCGGCCGATGAAGCGGGCGATTCCGCTGGCCCTCCTGGCCTGGTCCTGGGACCAGACGACGAGGTCGGGGGAGACGTCCGGGTCCCGCTCCTCGTGGTTGGGGTTGGCGTGGTGGCGGGTGTGCTTGTTCATCCACCAGCCGTAGCTCATGCCCATCAGGAGGTTGGCGACGATGCGGCCGCCGATCTCGCCGGCGCGGCGCCCGGTGAACACCTGACGGTGCGCCAGGTCATGTGCCATTAATCCCAGTTGGGCGAAGACGATGGACATGGCGGCGGCCAGTCCGAGCTGGAGCCAGGTGTCGCCGAGGGCGAACATGGCCCACCAGCCGCCGAGGAACGCGGCGAGGACGAGGCCCGCGCGGACGGTGTAGTAGACCGGGCGTCGGTCGAGCAGGCCCTCGGCGGTGATCCGGCGGCTCAGTTGGGCGAAGTCGCTCCCGCCGGTTCCGGGCGGGGCAGTGTCCGGTGGTCCGGCGGGCGGCTGCGGCCGGGTTTTCGCGGTCGGCGTCCCCGCGGTGTCGGTGGTCATGGTGCTGAGTCTGGTCTAGCGAACGGGCCTTGAGAAACGGGGGCATCCCCCTGGGGTGGGGTGAGGAAAACCCCCGGACCGTCCTGGGTGGCTGCGGACGTGCGGCGCGTGGTGCCTGATGGTGCCGCAGGGGCGGGGAGAGGTGGCGTAGGTCACGTCGTAATCGGCTGGTTTCGGGCGTTCTGTGGCGAGCTTGCGCCGTGGTGGCCGGGGTTGGTGGTGGACCGGAGGTCGGTGATCGCGTCGGGCCTAAATATGATCGGAAGCCACGTTCATCGGTTTGTACCGATGTTCGTATGTGCAACCTGGGAACGGTCCCGACCGTCTCCCTGTGTGCGGTGCGCCAGATCGTCCGGGGCGTCGCTTCCGTCGGTGAAAGGTACGCGCATGTCAGGTCAGTGGGGCGAGGGCCCGGCTCGGGGCGAGAACGCACCCGGCGCGCTCACGACGGGGAGCGATGGGTCCGTGCCTCCGCCGCGTACCGGGGGCCGGGCGGAGGCCCGGCGCGCCGCCCAGGGCAAGGGCGGTGGCCGCGGTGGCAAGGACGGCGGCAAGGACGCGGGCAAGGACGGCGGTCGGGGCGCGGGCAAGGACGGCGGCAGGCCGGAGGCGGCGGCCGGCGGCGGCCGGGCGGCGGCGCGCAACAGCCGCAAGCCCAAGAAGAACGTGAAGAAGATCGTCGCCTGGTCGGCGGCCGGCGTGCTGGTGCTGATCGCGGGCGCCGGCGGGGCGATCTACTTCAAGCTGAACGCCAACATCAAGTCCTTCGACGGCGACGCGATAGCAACCGACCGCCCGCCGGAGGCGCAGGCCGACGCGGACGGCAACAAGCCGGTCAACGTGCTGCTGATCGGCTCGGACAGCCGCGGCAGCAACAACTCCGACCTCGGCGGCGGTAGCGCGGACGGCGGCGCCCGCTCGGACACCACGATCCTGCTGCACGTCTACGCCGACCACAAGCACGCCGTGGGCATCTCGATCCCGCGCAACGCGAAGGTCCCGATCCCGCCCTGCAAACTGCCCAACGGCAAGTGGACCAAGGGGTCGTCCAGCGACCTGTTCAACGCGGCCTTCTCGGTCGGCGGCAGCGACGGCGGCAACCCGGCCTGCGCCCAGAACACGGTGGAGAAGCTCACCGGGATCCGGGTCGACCACACCATCGTGGTCGACTTCAACGGCTTCTCCGCGATGACCAAGGCCGTGAACGGCGTCGACGTCTGCCTGCCGAAGGCCATCTACGAGGGCGACGTCAACCCCAACCTGCACAGGAAGGGCGACCTCGTCCTGCCGCAGGGCAAGCAGACCGTGCAGGGCCAGCAGGCGCTGGACTACGTGCGGCTGCGGCACGGCATCGGCGACGGCTCCGACATCGGCCGGATGAAGCGCCAGCAGGCCTTCCTCAGCTCGCTCGCGAGCAAGGTCAAGAAGGACGGGCTGAGCCCCACCAACCTGCTGCCGCTGGCCGACGCCGCGACCAAGTCGCTGGTGGTCGACCCGGGGCTGGCCTCCGCGGACAAGCTGCTCTCCTTCGGGCTGTCGCTCAAGAACATCGACATGCACGACCTCAAGTTCGTGACGGCGCCCTGGCGTTACCGCACCCAGGACAAGGACCTCGACCTGGTCCAGCCGGACGCCAACAAGCTCTGGGAGACCCTCAAGGCCGACCAGACCATCGACGGGCAGAACGCCACCGGCCAGCAGCCGGACGCCGCCGCCAGCCCGAGCGCACCGGCCGCGCCGCAGTCGGCCGCGCCCAGCGCGCCCGCCGCGCCGGTCGCGGACGTCGGCAACTCGTCGATCAAGGTGGCGGTCTACAACGGGACGACCGAGAACGGCCTGGCCGGCAAGGCGACCGCGCAGCTGAAGGCCGCCAAGTTCGCCGCCACCACGGCGGGCCAGGCGGCGAGCACCAAGTACAAGACCACCATGATCGAGTACGGCTCCGGGCAGAAGGCGAACGCCGACAAGGTCGCTGCGCTGTTCCCGGGCGCCAGCGTCGAGGCCGGCAACTCGGCGGGCGTGACCCTGATCGTCGGCAAGGACTTCTCCGCGGCCAACGGCGGCGGGCCCACCGGCCCGGCCACCGGGACGGGCGGCGCGGCCGCGAACGGCACCCCGGCGCCCCCGGCGCCGCTGCCCACCACCGTCACCAACGACGCCCGCTCGGCGGACGACGACATCTGCGCGAACACCTCCTACGGCAGCGGCGGCTGACCGCACCCGAGCCGTGGGGGCGAGCCCCGGGCCGGCGCCGTCCAGGGCGCGCGGGCCCGGGGGTCGTGCCATGGTGGCCGGAGAAACCGGGGGGCGCCCGGCACGGGCGACCTGAGGGACGGGGGCCCGACGCACCGGACCCAGGCACACCGGACCCGGCCCACGGACAAGGGGGGCGCGCACCGAAAGGCGGACCCCCATGCCCGAGATCGCCCTCCAGTTCGACATCGCCGCACCCCGGGCCGTCGTCCTCGCCGCGCTCAACACGCACGGCGGGCTGACCAGCTGGTGGACCACCGGCGTGGACCGGGAGGGCGACGTCCTGCTGTTCGACTTCCCCGGCGTCCCCGAGCCGTTCCGGCTGCGCCGCGAGCGGGCCGACCTGGACCGGGTGGTGTGGGCCAACGCCGGGGCCTTCCCGCCGCACTGGGCCGGCACCTGGATCAGCTGGGACCTCGCCGACCAGCCCGACGAGCCCGGCCGCACCCGGTTGCTGTTCCGGCACGGCGGCTGGCAGCCGGGCAGCGAGGACGGCGTCCCGCTGGTCGCCGGCACCTGGGCCGAACTGCTGGTCCGGCTCAAGGACTACGTGCAGAGCGGCAAGGTGCAGCCGTACTTCGTCACGGCCCAGCGGCACGACGCCGCGTGAACGGCCCCCGCGACGGCGTGAGCGCCACGATGCCGCGTGAACGGCCCGCCGGCGGCTGAACGGGCCCCGGGCCCGTCCGATCGCCCGCCAGGGCGCCGTCCGGTGGCGGGATCGCGGCGCCGGGCCGATGGTGGGCGGTGTACCCGCCGTTCGCGCCGACGGCCGGCACCGGCAGCCCGGCACCGGGCGGCCGGGACCCGCCCGCCCCGACGACCACTGCCTTCGGGAGGCCCAGCAATGCCCGTAGTCACCGCTCCGTACAAGCCCGGCACCCCGTGCTGGATCGACCTGATGGCGAGCGACCAGCAGGCCGCGCTCGACTTCTACCGCGACCTGTTCGGCTGGCAGGGCGAGGTCGGCCCGGCCGAGTTCGGCGGCTACGCCGTGTGCATGCTCAACGACCGACCGGTCGCCGGGATCATGGCGCGGTCCGCGCCCGAGGGCCAGCCGCTGCCGCCCGTCGCCTGGACCACCTACCTGGCCTCGGACGACGCCGACGTGAGCGGGGCCGCCATCGCCGAGCACGGCGGCACGATCCTCTACCCGGCGATGGACGTCGGCGTGATCGGCCGGATGCTGGTCGCCGCCGACCCGACCGGCGCGGTGTTCGGCGTCTGGCAGGCGATGGACTTCATCGGCGCGGGCGTGGTCAACGAGCCCGGCGCACTGGTCTGGAACGAGCTCAACACCGCCGACACCGAAGCGGCCGGCCGCTTCTACCTCCCGGCGCTCGGGCTGCGCCCGGCGACCATCCAGGGCATGGAGGGGTACTTCTCGCTCAACGCCGGCGACCGTACGGTGGGCGGCATGCAGCCGATCCCCGGGTACCTGGGGGCGGGCACGCCCTCGCACTGGATGGCCTACTTCTCGGTGGACGACACCGACTCCACCGTGGACGCCCTGGTCAAGGCGGGCGGCTCGGTGATCCAGCCGCCGTTCGACATGCAGTCCGGCCGGATGGCGGTCGTCCAGGACCCGCAGGGCGCGGTGTTCGCGGTGGCGGAGGCCGCCGAGGCGCAGATGCCCGACTCGCCGTAACAGCGCCGGGCACCCCTCGCCGTGACAGTGCCGGGCACCCACGAACCCACCTGGCCACCCACGAACCCACCTGGCCACCCACGAGCACCCGGGCACCCGGGCAACCGGAAGCCGCCCTTCCCGCGACGCGCCGCCGGGAAATGGGCGGCTTCCCCGCGTTCCCGGGTAAGACTGCACCCATGCTGGGGCTACCGGACGACATCCGCGCTTTCCTCTTCGACCTCGACGGGGTCCTCACCCAGACCGCCAAGGTGCACGCCGCGGCCTGGAAGGACACCTTCGACTCCTTCCTGCGCGCCGAAGCCGCCCGCACCGGCGGGCAGTTCGTCCCCTTCGACGCCGTCACCGACTACGACACCTACGTGGACGGCCGCCCGAGACTGGACGGCACCCGGGCGTTCCTGCGCAGCCGGGGCGTCGACCTGCCCGAGGGCACCGACGCCGATCCGCCCAACACCCGTACCGTGCACGGGATCAGCCGGGCCAAGAACGACACCGTCCTGCGGTTGATCCGCGAGCAGGGCGTCCAGCCGTACGACGGCTCGGTCGCGTACGTGCACCGGCTGCGCGCGCTCGGGCTGCCCAGCGCCGTGGTGTCCTCCAGCGCCAACTGCCGGGACGTGCTGCGGGCGGCGGGCATCGAGGGGCTGTTCGACGTGATCGTGGACGGCGTCGTCGCCCAGCGCGAGGGCCTGCCAGGCAAACCCGCCCCCGACACCTACCTGTACGCCGCCCGCACACTGGGCGTCGAGCCCGCGCACGCCGCCGTCTTCGAGGACGCGCTCGCCGGGGTGGCCTCCGGCCGGGCGGGCGGCTTCGGGGCCGTGGTCGGGGTCAACCGCACCGGGCAGGCCGCCGAACTGCGCCGGGACGGCGCGACCGTGGTCGTCGACGACCTCGCCGAACTGCTGGAGGAGCGGGCATGAGTGAGCGGAGCGAGGCAGTCGCATGAGTGGCTTGGACAACTTCTCCGTCGACCCCTGGCTGATCGCCGAGCAGGGCCTGGACCTGACCGCGATGGCCCGCGCCGAGTCGCTGTTCGCGCTCTCCAACGGCCACATCGGCCTGCGCGCCAACCTGGACGAGGGCGAGCCGCACGGCCTCCCCGGCACCTACCTGAACGGTGTCTTCGAGCTCCGCCCGCTGCCGTACGGCGAGGGCGGCTACGGCTACCCGGAGTCCAGCCAGAGCGTCATCAACGTGACCAACGGCAAGATCATCCGGCTGCTGGTCGACGACGAGCCCTTCGACCTGCGATACGGCGAACTCGTCCGCCACAAGCGCTGGTTGGACTTCCGGGAGGGGATACTGCACCGCGAGGCCGAGTGGACCTCCCCGGCCGGCCGGACCATCCGGGTGCGCTCCTCCCGGCTGGTCTCGCTCACCCAGCGCGCGATCGCCGCGGTCGACTACAGCGTCGAGGCGGTGGACGGACCGGTGCGGATCGTGCTCCAGTCCGAGCTGGTCGCCAACGAGCAGCTGCCCGGCGGCCCCGAGGGCGATCCTCGGGCCTCCGCCGTCCTGGAGGCGCCGCTGCAGCCCGAGGTGCACCACGCGAGCGACACCAAGGCCGTCCTGGTGCACCGCACCCGCTACAGCGCGATCCGGGTCGCCGCCGGGATGGACCACGTGATCGAGGGCCCGGAGGAGCTCGAAACCGTCGCCGAGGCCGAGGCCGACCACTGCCGGATCAGCGTCACCACCGTGCTCCGGCCCGGACAGCGGCTGCGGCTGGTCAAGTTGATGGCCTACGGCTGGTCGGGGACGCGCTCGCAGCCCGCCGTCCGGGACCAGGTGGAGGCCGCGCTGACCGCCGCCCGGTACACCGGCTGGGACGGTCTGGCCGCCGAACAGGCCGCCTACCTCAAGGAGTTCTGGGAGACCAGTGACGTCGAGATCGAAGGCGACGTCGAACTCCAGCAGGCCGTCCGGTTCGCCGTCTTCCACGTCCTCCAGGCCGGCGCCCGCAGCGAGGAGCGGGCCATCCCCGCCAAGGGGTTGACCGGCCCAGGCTACGACGGGCACAGCTTCTGGGACACCGAGACCTTCGTCCTCCCGGTGCTCACCTACTGCCTGCCCGGGGCCGTCAACCAGGCCCTGCGCTGGCGGCACACCACGCTGCCGCTGGCCCGCGAACGGGCCGCCCAACTCGGCCTGGCCGGAGCGGTGTTCCCCTGGCGGACCATCCGCGGCGAGGAGTGCTCCGGGTACTGGCCGGCCGGTACCGCCGCCTTCCACATCGGCGCCGACATCGCCGCCGCCGTCGCCCGCTACGTCCGGGCCACCGGGGACGCCGAGTTCGAGCGCGCGTACGGGCTCGAACTGCTGGTGGAGACCGCCCGGATGTGGCGCTCGCTCGGCCACCACGACGTCTCGGGGAAGTTCCGCATCGAAGGCGTCACCGGCCCGGACGAGTACAGCGCCGTCGCCGACAACAACGTGTTCACCAACCTGATGGCGCAGACGAACCTGCGCGCCGCCGCCGAGGCCGCCGCCCGCCACCCGCACGAGGCCGCCGAACTCGGCGTCGACACCGAGGAGACCGCCGCCTGGCGGGACGCCGCGGCCGCGATGTACATCCCGTACGACGAGGACCTCGGCGTGCACCCGCAGGCCGACGGCTTCACCCACCACCAGGTCTGGGACTTCGAGCACACCCCGCCCGAGAAGTACCCGCTGCTGCTGCACTACCCGTACTTCGACCTGTACCGCAAGCAGGTGGTCAAGCAGGCCGACCTGGTGCTCGCCATGCAGGTCCGCGGTGACGCGTTCACCGACGAGCAGAAGGTCCGCAACTTCGCCTACTACGAGCGGCTCACCGTCCGCGACTCCTCGCTCTCCGCGTGCACCCAGGCGGTGATCGCCGCCGAGGTCGGCCAGCTCGACCTCGCGTACGACTACACGGCCGAGGCGGCGCTGATGGACCTGCACGACCTCGGCGGCAACACCCGCGACGGCCTGCACATGGCCTCGCTCGCGGGTGCCTGCATCGCCCTGGTGGCGGGCTTCGGGGGGCTGCGCGACCACAGCGAGTCGCTGTCCTTCCGGCCCCGGCTGCCGGGCGGGCTGATGAGGCTCGGGTTCTCGCTGATGGTCCGCGGGCAGTTGCTGGGCGTCCAGATCACCCACGAGGGGACGACGTACGCGCTGCGCCGCGGCGAGCTGCTGCACCTGTGGCACGACGGCGAGCCGGTGCAGGTGAAGGCCGGGGAGCCGGTCACCCTGCCGACCACCGCGCCGCCGGCCCAGGAGCGGTGCGGCCAGCCGCCCGGCCGCGAGCCCGCCCGGCGGCAGGCGCAGGCGGGCCTGGTCAGCGGCAAGCTCGGGCAGCAGGACCACTTGGCGGCGGAGTAGCCGCGCCGACCGGTCGTTCACCTGTTCGGGCCCGCTCCGGGTGCGGGGCGGGCCCGGCCGTCGGAGGGTGCAGGTGTCCTGCGGCAGTCGGCGGCCGGTGATTGGAGAGCACCCGTGGCGAGCGTGGCCGAACAGATGGTGGAGGTGCTCCGGCAGGCCGGGGTCGAGCGGGTCTACGGCGTGGTCGGAGACAGCCTCAACCCGGTCGTGGACGCGATCCGGCGGACCGACGGCATCAGCTGGGTGCACGTGCGCAACGAGGAGGCGGGCGCCTTCGCGGCGGCCGCCGAGGCCGAGCTCAGCGGTCGGCTCGCGGTCTGCGCAGGCTCCTGCGGGCCCGGCAACACCCACCTCGTCCAGGGCCTGTACGACGCCCAGCGCAGCGGCCTGCCGGTGCTGGCGCTCGCCTCGCACATCCCGTCCGGGCAGATCGGCACCGGCTTCTTCCAGGAGACCCACCCCGAGCGGGTGTTCACCGACTGCAGCACCTGGTGCGAGATGCTCTCCACCCCCGCGCAGCTGCCCCGGCTGATGCGGATCGCCATCCAGCACGCGCTCGGCTCGCACGGCGTCTCGGTGCTGGCCTTCCCCGGGGACGTCGCCGCGCTCCCCGCCGCCGGACCCACCGGGACCAGCCACTTCCTCACCGAGCAGGCCGTCGCCGCGCCGCCGTGGTCCCAGGTGCAGGAGCTGGCCCGGCTGCTCAACGCGGCCCGCAAGGTCGCCCTGTTCTGCGGCGCGGGGGTGCGCGGGGCGCACGGCGAGGTGATGGAGGCGGCCCGGGCCCTGAACGCGCCGGTCGGGCACTCCCTGCGCGGCAAGGAGTGGATCCAGTACGACAATCCGTACGACGTCGGCATGAGCGGCCTGCTCGGCTACGGCGCCTGCCACGAGGCGCTGCACTCCGCCGACCTGGTGCTGCTGCTCGGCACCGACTTCCCGTACGACTCCTTCCTGCCGCAGGCGCACACCGTCCAGGTCGACCACGACGCCACCCGGCTGGGCCGCCGCACCGCGCTCGAACTGGCCGTCCACGGCGATGTCGCCGCCACCCTGCGGGCCGTCCTGCCGCTGTTGGACGCCAAGCGCGACCGCGCCTTCCTCGACGAGATGCTGCGCAAGCACTGCCGCTCGCTGGAGGACGTGGTCGGCGCCTACACCCGGGACATCGAGAAGCACCTGCCGATCCACCCCGAGTACGTCGCCTCGGTGCTCGACGAGGTGGCCGCCGACGACGCGGTGTTCACTGTGGACACCGGCATGAACAACGTCTGGGCCGCCCGCTACCTCCAGCCGAACGGCCGCCGCCGGGTGATCGGCTCCTTCCTGCACGGCTCGATGGCCAACGCCCTGCCGCACGCCATCGGCGCCCAACTGGCCTGCCCCGGGCGGCAGGTGATCGCGATGGCCGGCGACGGCGGGATCGGCATGCTGCTCGGTGAACTGCTGACGGTGGCCAAGCACCGGCTGCCGGTGAAGACCGTCGTCTTCAACAACGGGGCGCTCGGCATGATCAAGCTGGAGATGCTGGTCTCGGGCTACCCGGAGTACGAGATCGACAACGGGGACGTCGACTACGCGGGGATCGCGCGGGCGACGGGCATCCCGGCCAAGCGGGTCACCGAGCCGGCGAGGGTCCGGGAGGTGCTGGCGGAGGCGCTGGAACGGCCCGGCCCCGCCCTGGTGGACGTGGTCACCGACCCCAACGCGCTGTCCATCCCGCCGTACATCACGGCGGCGCAGCTGAAGGGCTTCGCGCTGGCGGCCGGGCGGACGGTGCTCTCCGGCGGGGTCGGGCGCATGATCGACCTGGCCCGCAGCAACCTGCGCAACATCCCGCGGCCCTAGCCGAGAACGGGGATCCGATCCGGGCCTCTTGCCTCTGAGGCAAAAATCTTGCCCGAGCGGCACGGCGGGTGTCCACTGGTCACATGACCACCAGCCCGACCGGGGACGCCGCCCCGGGAGACCGGCTCGACGACCAGGAAGTGGCCGGCCTCGCCGCCCGCCTCCGGGAACACCGGCTCAGCAGCCGCCTGACCCTCGAAGTGGCCTCCGCCCGGGTCGGGCTCTCCCCAGCCTATCTGTCCCGGCTGGAGACCGGCCGCCGCCAGCCCTCCCTCCCCGTCCTGCTCGGCCTCGCCCGCGCCTACGGCACCTCCGTCTCCGGCCTGCTCGGCGAGACCATGGCCGAACCCGACCCGGTCGTGCGCGGCGGCGCCATCGAACCCGGCCGCGCCGGGGGCTGGGGCTACCGCCGGGCCGGCGCCCCCGGCCGGGCGATGCAGGCGCTGCGCGTCCACGTGCCCCCGGGCGTGCAGGACACGGTGGTCCGGGTCCACCCCGGCGAGGAGTGGCTGTACGTCCTGCAGGGCCGGCTCAAGCTGACCCTCGGCGACCGCGTCCACCGCCTCGACGTCGGCGACTCCGCCCACTTCGACTCGCTCACCCCGCACTGCATCGCCGCCGACGCACCGGACGGCGTCGAACTGCTCTTCGTCCACACCCTGCTGCAGAGCCCCGGCGGCGAACTCTGCCTCGGCGGCCCCGCGGCAACCCACTGACCCAACGTCAGAACCCTTGGAGGAGATCCCTCATGGCCGATCCCACCAGCCCCGAGAAGGCCGCCGCGGCCACCGCCCCGGCCGCTCCGACCCCCGCCCCGCTGACCGTCGACGCCGGCATCTCGGCCAACCGCCGGGTCGGGATCCGCCTGGTGATCTACACCGCCGGCATCCACGCCTTCGCCGGCTTCATCATGCTGCTGTTCGAACTGGGCAACCGCAACAAGTAGTTCACCGGGGTGGTCGCGGCCCTCACCGCTCGCGCAGCAGTTCGCAGAGGGCGTCCAGCGCGGCCGGGAAGGCGTGCTCGGGCGGGGACGCGTAGCCGATCACCAGAGCGGGAGCGGCGTCCGGGGCGGCGGCCGACCGGTCGGCGAGGTGCCAGGACAGCCCTTCGAGGGCCAGGCCGGCGGCCTCGGCCCGGGCCAGCAGCTCAGCCTCGGACGCGGAACCGGGCGGCAGTTGGAGAACGGCGTGCAGCCCGGCGGCGATCCCGGTGACCCGCACGCGCGGGGCGTGCTCGGCGAGCGCGGCGACCAGCCGGTCCCGCCGGCGCCGGTAGTGCAGCCGGCAGCGGCGGACGTGCCGGTCGTACGTCCCGGAGGTGATCAGCTCGGCGAGGGTCAGCTGGTCGAGCACCGGGGACATCGTGTCGGCCAGCGTCTTCAACCGGGCCACCGGCTCGACCAGCGCGTCGGGCAGGGCCAGCCAGGCCAGCCGCAGGCCCGGCGCGAGGCTCTTGGCGGCCGTCCCGGCGTACACCACCCGCTCCGGGTCGAGCGCCTGCATCGCGCCGACCGGCTGCCGGTCGTAGCGGAACTCGCCGTCGTAGTCGTCCTCGACGACGTACCCGTCCCGCTCGCGCGCCCAGCGCACCGCGGCGGCCCGCCGGTCGGCGGCCAGCGGCGCACCGGTGGGGAACTGGTGCGCGGGGGTGAGCAGGACGGCCCCGCACCGGCCGTCCAGCCGCTCGACCCGGGCGCCCGCCCCGTCCAGCGGCACCGGGACGGTGGCCAGCCCCGCCGCCCGGGCGACGGCGTGCTGCGGCGGCAGCCCGTACTCCTCGACCGCGAGGGCGCGGTCCCCGCGCTCCCGCAGGGCGGCGCAGAGCAGGCCCAGGCCCTGGGAGACACCGGTGCAGATCAGCAGGTGGTCGGGGTCGGTGCGGACGCCGCGGACCCGCGCCAGGTAGTCGGTGAGCGCCCGTCGCAGCTCGATCCGGCCGAACGGGCTGCCGTAGCCGAAGGCCTCGTGCGGCGCGGTGGCGAGGGCCCGGCGGGCGGCGGCGAGCCAGGCGGTGCGGGGGAAGAGCGAGAGGTCGGGCCGCCCGGCCATCAGGTCGTGCCGGACGGCCCGCCGCCCCGCCGCGGGCCGGGCCACCCGCCGGCTCCGGCCGGGCGCGGCCCGCCGGGCGACGGTGGTGCCGGAGCCCTGCCGGGAGGTGAGCCAGCCCTCCGCGGTGAGCTGCCCGTACGCCTCGACCACGGTGTTCCGGGCGATCCCGAGGTCCTCGCCGAGGGCCCGCGAGGACGGCAGCCGGGTGCCGGGCACGAGCCGCCCGTCCTGGACGGCCTCGCGCAGCGCGTCCTCCAGAGCGGCCCGCAGCCCGGCCCCGGCGGCGCGCCGCTCGGTGAGGTCCAGGTGCAAGTCGCCGCCGAAGGAGGTCCAGGAGCTGCTCACGGGCCCGATTATCGCGCGGCCCGGCATCCTCGACCGCGAGTCGGTGGCGGATCAGACCGACAGGTAGACCGCGCTGCCGACGCCGGCGAGGAAGCAGTAGAGCGCGAACGGCGTCAGGCTGCGGGTCTCGAAGTACTTGGTGAGGAAGCGCACCGAGACGTAGCCGGCGACGAAGGCGGCGATGCTGCCGGCGACGACCGGGCCGAGGACGGCGGAGTTCTCCGGCTTGAACAGCTCCGGCACCTTCAGCACGGAGGCGGCCAGGATGACCGGGGTCGCGAGCAGGAAGGAGAAGCGGGCGGCGTCCTCGTGGTGCAGGCCGCGCAGGATGCCGGCGCTCATGGTGACACCGGAGCGGCTGATACCGGGGAAGAGCGCGAGGATCTGGGCGGCGCCGATCCAGGCGCCCTGGACGAAGCCGAGCCGGGCGAGGCGGTGGTCTGAGGCGATCGCCGGGTCGAGGCCCGGTTCCTCGGTGGGCGGGGCGGCGTGCCCGGCCCGCCGGCGGCCGGTGCCGCCGCGCTTGAGCCGTTCGGCACCGAGCAGCACCAGCCCGTTGAGGGCCAGGAAGACGGCGGCCGGGACGGGCTTGCCGAGCGCGTTGCGCAGCGCCTTCTCCAGGGCGAGGCCCGCCACCCCGACCGGGATGGTGGAGATGATCAGCAGCCAGGCGAGCTTCTCGTCCCGGCTCTCGACCCGGCGGCGGCGGATCGAGCTGAAGAAGCCGCCGATCACCCGGACCCAGTCCTTGCGGAAGAACACCACCAGCGCGAACGCGGTGGCCAGGTGCAGGCCGACCAGGACGGCGAGGTAGGAGGAGCCCTCGGCGGTCATGTCGAGGTCCCGCTGGATCTTCCCGCCGATCAGGGCGGGGAGCAGGATGCTGTGGCCCAGGCTGGAGACCGGGAAGAGTTCCGTCACACCCTGCAGCAGGCCGACGCCTATCGCTTCCGGGTAGGTCAGGGTGGACATCGCGCACCTTCGCTCGGGGGTCTGGATCCGGGGGAGCCCCGCGAAGCTACTACGGGCATGTAGACGCCCGGCAGCCCCGCCGCCAGAAGTTCATCGAGCGGACGTCTGGGCGCCACCGCCGCCGGTCAGCCGCCGGTCAGTCGCCGGACCGCGCCGCCGACCCGCCTCCGCCGAGCGGCACCCGCCGCCACGCCCCGCCGCCGGCGGGCACCGGCGCGGGGGCGAAGTCGTAGCGCGGCCCGTCCGGCCCGAGCGCGAGCAGCGAGATCGAGGAGGACCCCCAGATCCGCCCGTCGCCGAAGTCCCGCCGCTGGATCAGCGCCGCGTCGTCGTCCAGCGGCAGGCCGTCGCCCGCGACGATCGGCAGCCAGTCGCCCCAGGCCCGTTCGGCGGACCCGTCGCCGGTCGGCTCCGGCCGGGGCGCGGCGGCGAGGCGGGCCCGGAAGCGGTCGGCGCGGGCGGCCATCAGCGCGCGGATCCGCTCGGAGGCGGTCCGGTTGGCGGCCGCGCCCTCCAGCCCGTCGTTGAGCACCACGCTGAGGCCGACCGGCAGTTCGCGCTCCTCCAGCCGGCCGCCGCCCCAGCTGGCGACCCGGGCGCCGTCGGGCCGGACCAGGACGAGGTGGAACGGGTCGTACGGGGTGAGGTCGAGGTGGCCGATCCCGCCGTCCCGGACGGCGGTGAGCGGCAGTTCGCCACGGGAGAGCCGGGTGTCGGTGGGGGCGAGCGGCCCGAAGCCGTTCAGTAGGCAGGCGGCGGTCCGCCGCCCGGGGTCGACGGCCAGCCAGGTGCCGCCGGCGGCGAGGTCGAGTCCGCCGACCAGGGCCGGCCGGTCCGGCCAGTGGTGGTCCGGCGGCAGCCAGTCGCGCCCGAGGTACTCGTCCCGGACGGAGAGGAGCAGCACCGGCACAGCCGCCCCCGGTTCGATGCTGACGAACGCCGTACACACGATCGCGGCCCCCTGACCTCGCCCGGCGGGGGCACGCGTGGTGGCGCCCCCGCGGTCGATCCTCGCACTCCCGTTCGCGCGCCGGGAGTGCGCGTCCGCGCCCGGAGGTTCCCCCGGGCCCTCCCTTTTCGGCCGCCGCCGTGCCACACTCGCCCCACGGCCGGGCGCACGCGAAGTGGCCCAGGATTCTGTGGTTCGAATGCACCAGGAAGCGGGTCCACCAGGTCCCTAGGCTGGCGGTCATGACGACGAACGAGCACCAGCCGACCGAAGCGCCCGTCCCGGCCCCCGCCCAGCGCCTCGCGCTGCACAGCCTGGCCCCCGACTTCTACCAGGCCATGATCGCGGTGGACCGCGCCGCCCGGAAGGGCATCGACCACACGCTCGCCGAGCTGGTCAAGGTGCACGCCTCGATGATCAACGGCTGCGCCTTCTGCATCGACATGCACAGCACCGACGCCCTGAAGGGCGGCGAGCAGGACCACCGGCTGCTCTCCCTCCCGGCCTGGCGCGAGACCCCCTGGTTCACCGCCCGGGAGCGGGCCGCGCTGGCCCTCACCGAGTCGGTCACCCTGCTGACCCAGGGACACGTCCCGGACGCGGTCTACGCCGAGGCCGCCGCCCGGTTCGACGAGACCGAGCTGGCCCAGTTGATCGCGCTGATCGTCACCATCAACGCCTGGAACCGGATCGGGGTGGCCTCCCGGCTCAGCCCGGCCGCCAAGTGAGGCCCGGGAACATGGCGGACATGACGGACATGGTGGACGTCCAGCAGGAGAAGGCCCGGCTGCTCCGGGAGCTGCACCGGCCGGGCGAGCCGCTGGTGCTCGCCAACGTGTGGGACGCGGCGAGCGCCCGTCTGGTCGCCGCCGCCGGAGCGCGGGCGGTGGCGACGGCCAGTGCGAGCGTCTCCTGGTCGCTCGGCAGCCGGGACGGCGGCGGCGCCGACCTCGAACAGGTCCTCGTACGGACGGCGCAGGTGGTCCGCGCGGTGGACCTGCCGGTCACCGCCGACCTGGAGAGCGGCTTCGCGCGGACCGCCGCCGGCGTCGGCGAGTCCGTCGCCGCGCTGCTGGCCACCGGCGCGGTCGGCGTCAACCTGGAGGACGAGGGCCGGCCGGCGGCCGAGGCCGCCGAGCGGATCGCGGCGGCCCGGGCGGCGGCGGACGCGGCGGGCGTGCCCGCTTTCGTCAACGCGCGCACCGACGTGTTCCTGCACGGGATCGGCGCGCCGGAGGGCCGGTTGGACGACGCGGTGCGCCGGCTGCGGGCCTACGTCGAGGCGGGTGCGGACGGCGTGTTCGTGCCCGGTGTCGCGGACCGGGAGACGATCGCCGCGCTGGCCGCGGCCGTCCCGGTGCCGCTGAACGTGCTGGCGGGGCCGGGCGCGCCGTCCGTCCCGGAGCTGGCGAAGCTGGGCGTGGCCCGGGTCAGCCTCGGCCCCGGGCTGGCCGAGGTGGCGTACGCGGCGGTGCGCCGGGCCGCCGCGGAGGTGTACGCGAGCGGCACCTACACCGCCCTGGAGGGCGGGCTGACCTACCAGGAGCTGAACGGCCTCTTCTGAGCGGGCTTCTCGCGGTCCGTCCGGCGCTGAGCGGACCGGCGGCGCTGGCCCGACCGGCGGCGCCGGGCGGGCCTGGCGGGCCCGCGCACGGCGAAGCCCCGGCTGCCGTCGACGGGGGTGGCGGCAACCGGGGCGGTGCCCGGCGGGCGTGGTCGGCCGATCCGGGTCAGCCGATCTGACCGCTGAGCCCCGGGTGGGTCATCTGGTTGGTGCCGACGGCCTCCACCTCCTGGGCGGCGTGGCCGACCACCGGCAGCTTGCCGGCGGCGTGGATGGCGAGGTCGGCCGGGGAGAGGTTGAGACCGTCGGTGAGGCCCCCGGTGGCGTCCGGGGAGCTCGCGGTCTGGGTGGTGGCGGACGCCGCCGGGGCGGCGAGCGCGAGGCCCGCCATGGTGAGGGCGGCCAGGGTGGCGAGTTTCTTCATGCACTGCCGAACGACCCGGGCCGCCTTCAGGTAACCGGACGGCTCAGACCGTCACCCGCAGGGTTCGCACGCTGTTGCTGATGAAGGAGCCGATCGGCTCCGGCGCGTCGCCCTCGGCGAGGGCCAGCCCGGGGAACCGCTCGAACAGGTGCCGCAGCGCGGTCTCGGCCTCCAGCCGGGCCAGCCCGGAACCGAGGCAGAAGTGCGGGCCGTGACCGAGCGACAGGTGCCGGTTGGGCCGGCGGGTGACGTCGAAGCGGTCGGCGTCCGGGTGGTGCCCGGCGTCGCGGCCGGCCGCCGCGTAGGAGGCGAGCAGCGCCTCGCCGCGCCGGATCACCACGTCACCGACCTCGATGTCCTCGGTCGCGTAGCGCAGCGGGAACTGGCCGACCGGCGAGTCGTAGCGCAGCGTCTCCTCGATGACCGCCGACCACGGCTGCTCGCCGGAGAGCACCAGCCGCAGCTGGTCGGGGTGGGCGAGCAGGGCCCGGACGGCGTTGGTGATCAGGTTGAGCGTGGTCTCGTGCCCGGCGACCAGCATCAGCAGCAGGGTGCCGACCAGCTCGGCTTCGCTGAGCCGGTCCCCGGCCTCGCGGGCGGCGATCAGGTCGGTGGTGAGGTCGTCGCCGGGCGCGGCCCGCTTGGCCGCCACCACGGAGCCCAGCAGCGCGTACAGGGCCTGCTGCGCGGCGGCGGCCGCCGCCGGGGTGGCCGAGCTGGAGACCAGGGTGTCGGAGAGCTCGTGCAGCCTGTCCTGCTCGTCCAGCGCCAGTCCGAGCAGTTCGCCGATCACCTGCATCGGCAGCGGGTAGGCGAAGTGCTCGCGCAGGTCGAACGCGCCGTCCAGCTCGGCGACCCGGTCGAGCAGCGAGACGGTGCGGGCCTCGATCGCGGGCGCCAGGTCGGCTATTCGGCGCGGGGTGAAGGCCTGGCTGACCAGGCCGCGCAGCCGTCGGTGGTCGTCGCCGTCGGCGGTGACCATGCCGGGCACGGTGACGAAGTTGAGCAGCGGCCAGCCCTGGGGCAGCCGGCCCTCCCGGAAGGTCGTCCACAGCTGGGCGTTCTTGCCCACCCGGTGGTCGGCGAGCAGCGCCTGGAGGGTGTCGTGGTGGGTTATCGCCCAGACCACCACCCCGCCAGGGAGCTCCACCAGGACCGCGGGGCCGGCCGCCCGGAGGCGGGCGTTCTCCTGGTGCTGGTCGCGTCCGAAGGGGTCGAGTCTGACGGGCTCGGGTCGGGGGTCGACGGCGGTGTCCATGCGGGCCTCTCGGGGGCTGGCGGGCGGGGCGGGGTGAAGGCGCTGTACAGCACCGGCAGGCCGAGCAGGGCCCGTGACCACGGGGACGGGCGCCATCCCAGGTCGCCGGACGGCACGGCGAGTTGGAGATCGGGCAGGCGGTGCAGCAGGGTCTCGACGGCGGTCTCGACGATGATCCGGGCCGGGTGCTGGGCCGGGCAGACGTGCCGTCCGGCGCCCCAGGCGAGGTGGGCCCGGTTGCCGCCGAGCGAGCCCTGGGCGGCGGAGGCGACGCCCTGGGCGGCCGGGTCGGCGTTGGCCGCGGCCAGGCCGAGGACGAGCATGTCGCCGGCGCTGATGTACTGGCCGCCGAGGACGGTGTCGCCGGTGGCCCAGCGGCCGGGGAAGTTCTGCGTCGGCGGGTCGCGCCAGAGCACCTCCTCCAGCGCGTCGGAGACGGTGAGCCGCCCGCCGGTGAGGGTGGCCCGGAACCGGCGGTCGGTGAGCAGCAGCCGCAGCGTGTTGCCGGTCCAGTTGATGCTGGTCTCGTTGCCCGCGACCAGCATCACCACCAGGTGGTGCACGGCCTCCTCGTCGGTGAGCGCGGCCGGGTGGGCGAGCAGCCAGGAGGTGAGGTCGGCGCTGGGGGCGGTGCGGCGCCGCCGGACCAGGTCGACCAGGATCGCCTGGAACTCGGCGTTGGCGCGCACCGACTTGGGGCCGCTGTCCACGAAGTGGCTGATCAGCTCGACCAGGTGGGGCCCGGCCTCGCGGGGCAGGCCGACCAGCTGGGTGAAGACCAGCAGCGGCAGCGGGCGGGCGTACTGGGCGATCAGGTCGGCGGTGCCGTCCGGGCCCCAGCTGTCGATGAGGTCGTTGGCGCAGGCCTCGGTGGTCTCGCGCAGCTGGCGGTGGTCGATCTGGGAGAGGGTGTCCGAGACGGCGGAGCGCAGCCGCTGGTGCTCGGCGCCGTCCAGGTTGAGCAGGGTGGGCCGCCAGGAGGTCATCGGCAGCAGCCGGGAGTCGGGGGACAGCCGGCCCTCGGCGGGCACCCGCCAGCGGCGCGAGTCCTTGGAGAACAGCGCCTCGTTGCGGGTGAGTTCGAGCAGTTCGGCGTAGCCGAGGACGAGCCAGGCCTCGACCCCGGGCTCCAGCTCGATCGGCGCGACCGGGCCGTAGCGCTGGCGCAGCCGGGCGTACAGGCCGTGCGGGTCCTCGGCGACGGCGTGGCCGTACAGCGGGGTCAGCGGGATGCCGGTGGGCAGGCTGCCGCCGTGCGGGACCGGGCAGCCGGGGGAGGCGGTGCCGGGTTCGGGCGCGGTCATCCCTGGAGCTCCAGGATCGAGCTGCGGTGCAGGTGGTCGACGAAGTCGATCAGCAGGTCGTAGGACTGCCGCCGGTCGCGGGCGTCGCAGTGCAGGATCGGTACCTCCGGCAGCAGGTCGAGGGCGGAGCGCAGCTCCTCCTCGGGGTAACTCGGCGTGTCCGAGAAGGTGTTGACCGCCACGGCGAACGGGATGCGCTGCTCCTCCAGGCGGCCGAGCACGTCGAAGCTCTCGTCCGGGCGGCGCAGGTCGACCATGGCGATGGCGCCGAGCGCGCCGCGTGACAGGTCGTCCCAGAGCGGCCAGAACCGCCGCTGCCCGGGCGTGCCGAACAGGTACAGCGCGAGCCGCGGGTTGAGCGTGATCCGGCCGAAGTCGAGCGCGACCGTGGTGGTGGTCTTGTCGCCGCGCCCGGTGAGGTCGTCGATGCCGCTGCTGGCGGCGGTCATCGTCTCCTCGGTGCGCAGCGGAGTGATCTCGCTGAGCGAGCCGACCAGCGTGGTCTTGCCGACCCCGAACGGGCCGGTGACCAGGATCTTCACCGCGCCCTGGACCGAGGACGGCAGGTACCGCGGCTCGGCGGGCAGGTCGGCGGTGGCCCCGGGGGCTTCAGCGGAGTTGGCGGAGGCCAACGAGCACCTCTTCCAGAAGGGTTGCGGGCAGGCGTTCGGCCTGCGGGACGGGCGGGAGGACCTGGACGGCGCCGAGGTCCCAGAGGTCGCCGACCAGCACCTTGACGACGCCGAGCGGCAGCCCCAGGTGGGCCGCCACCTCGGCGATCGACAGCAGGCTGTGGCAGAGCGCGAGGATGCGCCGGTGCTCGCGGTTGAGCAGGGCGTGGTCGGGGAGCTCCGGCGGCTCGGGTAACGCGCTGACCAGGCTCTCGATGGCCAGCTCGGCCCGGGTGGACCGGCTGCGGCCACCGGTGATGACGTAGGGCCGGACCGGCCCGCTCACCGGTGTCCCCCCGCCGCGTGGTCGACCCGCGGCGGGCTGGTGAGGTGGCTGCCGATCCGTTCGACCAGGACCTGCATCTGGTAGGCGACCAGGCCGGCGTCCACGGCGTCGCTGGTCACCACGGCCAGGTGCGCGCCGACCCCGGCGGCGACGATGAACAGGTAGCCGCCGCCGTACTCGATGATGATCTGGCGGGTGGCGCTGCCCGGTCCGCCGAACCCGGTCGCGACGCCGCGGGCCAGCGACTGGAGTCCGGAGCAGGCGGCGGCGAGCCGTTCGGCGTCCTCGCGCGCGATGTTCGCGCTGCGGCCGATCTCCAGGCCGTCGTTGGAGACGACGACGGCGTGCTGGACCTGCGGGACGTTGACGATGTCGGCGAGCATCCAGCCGAGATCAGGGGTGGTGGTCATGGAACTCTCCGGAGCGCTGGGGAAGTCGGGGGGAAGCGGGCAGGGAAGGGTCGGGCTGGGCCTGGGCCCGGGCGGCCGATCGGCCGCTGGCGGTGCCGGCCTGGAACATCGCCATGAACGCCTGCGCGTCCCGGGCCGAGCGGTACGGCGGGGCGGGCGGCGGCGCGGGAGAGGCGTGCTGGGCGGGGCGGGCGGCGCGGTCGCGTCGGTGGCTCCGGCGGGGCAGCGGCGGCGGGGTGTCGGCGGCCGCGGGGGGTCGGCCGGCCGGCGGGGTCTCCACCAGGGGGTGTCCGGCGGGGTGTCCGGTCGGCCGGAGGTCGGTGCTGAACGCCAGGTCGTCCGGTCCGAGGCCGGGGACGGTGGGCGGCAGCGGTTCGGTGAGCAGGGCGTTCGGCAGCATCACGACGACGCGGACGCCGCCGTACGGCGAGGGCGCTGAGCTGAGGGTGACCCGGAAGCCGTACTGCTCGGCCAGCCGGCCGACCGCGGCGAGGCCCAGTTGCGGCACCTCGCCGAGCCGGGAGACCTCCAGGCTGGTGCCGCCGGCGAGGGCGGCGGCGGCCTTGGCGACGGCCTGTTCCGGCATGCCGACGCCACCGTCGTCGATCTCGATGACGGCTCCGTTGTGCACCGGCATCAGGGTGACGAACACCTGGGTGCTGGGCGGGGAGTAGCGGGTGGCGTTGTCCAGCAGCTCGGCGACGGCGTGGATCAGCGCCTCGGCGGCGGCGCCGACCACCGCGGTCTCGATCCGGCTGCGGACCACCACCCGCTGGAACGGCAGGATGCGGGACTGGGCGCCGCGCACGACGTCCTCCAGCGAGACCGGCTCGGGCCAGTGGCGGCCGGCCCGCGCGCCGCACAGCACGGCCAGGGTCTGGGCCAGCCTGGCCTGTTGGGCGGCGGCGTGGTCGGCCTTGAGCAGGCCCTCCAGCAGCGCCGGGTCGTCGTGGGTGCGTTCCATCTCGTCGAGCAGGGCCTGCTGGTCGTGGGCCATGACGAGGATGCGGCGGGCGACGCTGAGGAAGGCCCGCTGGGTGGAGGCGGTGAGTTCCTGCTCCTGCTGGACGGCGGCCAGGTCGGCGCCGCGGCGGGAGAGTTCGGCGCCGAGCTGCTCCTGGAGCCGGGCGAGGTCGCGCCGCAGCCGGTCGGCGCGGCGGCGCTGGGTGACGGACACGGCGCGGTACCGGGCGGTGGCCACGAGGGCGAGGGCGGCGAGTACGCCGGTTGCCGTTGCGCACCACTGAGTCATCGTCACGCCGCGAATTCTAGGGTGATGATCCTACGAAGGTGTGAACGGATCTCGCCAAGTGACCAGATCTCGTCAATATCCAGTCAATACGGCGTCAAACCGGCGCCGTTCGACCGCGATCCGGGCGGCCCGAGGAGGTTCGTCCCCGGTGGGGCGCCTGCGGCGCGTCGTCCGGGCCGGGCGGGAGATGGCCGAGTCACGTCCTGGGATGTGTGGGGAACGTGCGCACGGTGTTACGGAAGGGGCGACGTCCGGTGCAGGAGCAACAGCGCCACGTCGTCCGGCCGGGACCGCCGCTCGGTCACGTTCAGCGTGAGCAGGTCGGCCAGCCGCTCCAGCGCGGGCGCCGCGCCGGCCCGGGTCGGGCCGGTCTGCCGGGCCCACAGCTCCAGCCCGCCGAGCATCCGCTGCACCGACTCGTCGTAGTCCTCCTCGCGGTCCTCGACCAGCCCGTCGGTGTACACCAGCAGCGTCTCGCCGACCGCCAGCCGACCGGCCGTCAGCGGGTACGGCTGCCCCGGGTCCACGCCCAGCGGCGGCCCGCCCGGCAGGTCGAGCTCGACGGCCCCGGCGTCCGCGATCCGCACCGGCGCGGGATGCCCGGCCCGGGCCGCGGTCAGCGCGCCGTCGGCCGGGTCCAGGGCCAGGAAGAGGCAGGTCGCGAACAGGTCGGTGTCCAGCTCGGTCAGCAGCCGGCTGGTCCGGGCCAGCGTGGCGGCCGGATCGTGCCCGTCCGTCGCGTACGCCCGCAGGCCGCTGCGCAGCTGGCCCATCACCGCCGTCGCCTCCGCGTTGTGGCCCTGGACGTCGCCGATCACCAGCCCGATCCGGCCGTCCGGCAGCCTCAGCAGGTCGTACCAGTCGCCGCCGATCTGCATGCCCTCGGTGCTCGGCAGGTAGCGGGCGGCGCTGGCGATCCCGGGCAGCCGGGGCAGGGTGCGCGGCAGCATCGCGCGCTGCAGCTCGGTGGCGCGGTGGTGGTGGGTGTCGTACAGCCGGGCCCGCTCCAGGGACTGCGCCAGGATCCCGGCGAAGGCCGAGTACAGGGTGCGGTCCTCCCGGCCGAACGCCCGCTCGGCGGAGAAGGTGATCAGGCAGGAGCCCACCTGCCGCCCGGAGGCGACCAGCGGCAGCACCGCCCAGGAGGCCGGGGTGAGCGGGCCGTGCCGGCCCCGGCCCGCGTCGGGCTCGCTGAACAGCGGGGCCGAGCGGGTCAGCGCGTGCTGCATCACGTTCTCGGAGAGGTCCGCCAGCCGGGTCAGCTCGGTGCGCCTCGGCCCGCCGTACACGGTGTGCGAGACGGGCAGCAGCCGGCCCTCGTCCACCAGGTCCAGGACGATGCTGGCGGCGCCGAACGCCGGGCGGGCGACGTCGGTGACGGCGGTGGTGACGTCCCGGACGGTCACCGCCCGCGACAGCGACCGGGTGAGCGCGAGCAGCAGTGCCGTCCGGGCCCCGCCTGGGGTGGCCTGCTCCTCGGCCTGCTCCCGGGGGTGTTCCCGGCGCTGGTCCCGGTCCTGGCCCTGGGCCCGGCCCTGGTCCCGGTCGGAGAGCAGCCCGGCGACCCGGACCGGCCGGCCGTGGACGTCCAGCATCACCTCGCCGGTCTCCTCGATCCGCGCCACCTTGCCGCCCCCGCGCAGCACCCGGTACCCGATCCGGTACCACCCGCCGGTGGTCAGCGACTCGGCGAGCGCGGCCTGCACGTCCGGCAGGTCCTCCGGGTGGACGATCCGGTCCAGCTCCGGAGCGGAGCCGTCGGCGGTGGCGGGCTGGCCGGTGACCCGGAACGCCGCGGCGTCCCAGTAGCTCTCGCCGGTGACCAGATCGCGCTCGAAGGCGCCGTGCCCGGCCGCCCGGACGGCGAGCGACAGCATCGGGTGGGCCAGCCCGGCGGGGAGGCTCCCGGCCCCGTCCGGCGGTGCCCCGGCCGGATCCTGGGGTATCCGGGCGTCCGCGTGGTCGAGTAGGTGGGACAGCCGGTGGGCGCAGGCCTCGCCGATGGTCTCCAGGACGTCCAGGTCGCGGCGGGGGACGGTGCCCCGGTGGGCCAGCGCGAGGGCGAGGACGCCGACCGGCCGCTCGTCGACGACCATCGGCAGGGCGATCACGGCGACCATGCCGGTGCCCATGCCGACGTTCTTGTTCGGGTAGTCGACGCTGGTGTGCTCGGGACTGAGCAGGTAGGGGCGGCGTAACCGCAGGGCCATCGCGGCGGGGAGGTCACTGGCCGGATCGACGGTGCTGTAGCGCTCGTGGGCCCAGTCCGGCAGCCCGTGCGAGGCGGTCAGTCGGAGCATCCCGGCGGAATCCAGCAGGTAGAGCGCGGAACCCTCGCCGGTGATCCACCCCGGCCCCTCGGCGAGGACGGTGCCGAGCAGTTCGGCGGCGCTGGTGCAGCCGAGCAATAAGCGCACGCAGCGCATGGGGCTGCGGGCGGTGGGACTGCTGCGCGGCGTCCGGCTCTCGTCCTCGGAGGGGGGAACCCACGGAGAGCTCAGGTCCATCGGATACCCGGCCTTTCCGCTCTCGGGGGGTGGGTGCCCTCTGGGTGCCCGAACGGGCACTTAATTCTTAATACCTTATTTCTCAAGCGGGTGCTGAAGCGGGTGAATGGTGACCCAGACGGCGCACCAGCACCAGCGTCCGGTCGTCCGCCGCGTCCCGCGCCACCGTCCGGACCAGCCGCTCCGCCGCACCCCGGGTGAGCTGCTGCTGCGTCCGCCACGGCCGCACCACGGGCTCGGCCGCCGCCAGCAGCCGACCCACCCCCTCGTCCAGATCCCGACCCGGCACCTCCACCAGGCCGTCACTGAACAGCAGCAGCGAATCGCCCCGCCGCAGCCGCCCCGACACCGCCGGATACAGCGCGCCCGACACCAGCCCCAGCGCCGGGCCGCCGTGCCCCGACCGCGCCCAGCCGCCGCCGTCCGCCCGGCGGAACTGCGCGGGCGCCGGATGGCCTGCGTTGAACAGCAGGTAGTCGCCCGTCGCCGGGCGCAGCGCGAGGTGCACCGCCGTCGCGAAGTCGTCCTCCCAGCCCATCCGCACCAGGTGGTCGTTGGCCGCCGGCAGGAACGCCTTCGGCGGCACCCGCCCCAGCAGCATCGCGAACGCGCCCGACAGGTGCGTCGAGCGGGCCGCCGCCCGGCTGCCCTTGCCCGACACGTCCACCAGCAGCAGCTCCAGCAGATCCTCCTCGGGGCGGTGCGCGCACAGCAGGAAGTCACCCGAGAACGAGGTGTCGCCGGCCGGCGCCAGCGCACTGTCGAAGTGCCAGTCGAGCAGCCGCTCCGGAAGCCGGGCCAGCGTCCGGGTGTGCTCGGCCAGCTCCAGCAGCATCGAATCGCCCTGGGTCCCGCGCAGACCCAGCCGGTGCCGGAACCGGTTCGCGGCCAGCACCGTCACCGCGGTCGCGGCCAGTACCAGCGTCACCCCGATCCGCACCCCGAGCGGATCCCGCACCACCGCCCCCAGCACCCCGCCGGCCAGCGCCGCGCACACCAGCACCAGCAGCTGCCCGCGTCGCAACAGCAGCCCGCCGACCACCAGCGGCAGCACCAGCGCCGACGGCGGCCAGCTGTACGGCAGCACGATCGGCAGCACGCTCAGCACCGCGGTCACCCCGAGCAGCACCCCCAGCGCGTACCGCGCGGCCCGGGCGTTCCCGTCCAGCAGCCGCAGGTACCACCGCCGCGCCCTCGCTATCGGTGCGGGCACGTGGACCTCCGCCAAGGGGTCGGCGGTCCCCTGTCATGACCACCAGTCAGCCCGGCCACACTAACCCGTCCGCCCCCACGACCCCCAGGCCCGCTGCCTGCCCGCCGCACGGGAAGTCGGCGGGTCCGACTTCTCGCGCACGCCTCACCCGGTGCGCCGGCCGTTCCGTCGTCGTGGGAGACCGGGTGGGTCGTGCCGCGGCCGGTGCGGTGGCCGGCGTCTCAGGGGGTGGGCCAGGTGCGGAGCCCGGTGGTGAGGAGGGTGATGAGGCGGCTCTGGGTGGTGGCCAGGTCTTCGGCGAGCTGGAAGCCGCCGCCGATGGAGAGGGAGGCGAAGCCGTGGGCGACGGAGCGGACGGTGCGGGCGGCGTGGATCGCCTCCGCGCCGTCGAGGCCGTACTCCCGCAGGACGGCGATGATCACCCCGACGAGCCGTCCGGCCGCGCGGGTGAGGTCGTCGTCCGGCTGCGGGGCTTGCGGGAGGGCGTTGTAGCGGTGCGGGTACTCGGTGGCGTACGCGTGGTAGGCGCGCAGGACGGTGTCGACGGCGTCGTCGCCGCTGCGGCCGACGGCGGCCTCGGCGAGCCGGTCGGCGAGTTCCTCGGTGACCCGGACGGCGATGAGCCGCCGCAGTTCGGCGAGGCCGCCGCTGACGTGCTTGTACAGCGACGGGGTGGCGACCCCGGCCCGGGCGGCGACGGCGGCCAGGGTGAGGGCGTCGGCGCCCTGCTCGTCGATGAGGGCGATGGCGTGGTCGACGACCTGCTCGGGGGTGAGTCCTACTCGGGGCATGGTGTGGGCTCTCCGTCGGTGGAAGGCGTACGTGGCGTGGCGTGGCGGGGCTGACGTGGGCGGGCGGGGCTCAGGCGAGTTCGGCGAGGAAGGGCAGCAGGGCGTCGGCGGTGGCCTGCGGGTTGTCGGCCATCGGGTAGTGCCCGGATCCGTCGATCATGACCTTCCGCGCGTTGAGCGCGATGGCCTGCCGGTCGGCGACGGCTTCCGGCTCGGGGAAGTCGGGGTCCTTGCTGCCCATGATGACGAGCGAGGGGCAGCGCACGGCCGCGGTCCAGCCGACGGGCGCGGAGTCCCCGCTGACGTGTCCGCGGGTGGCGGTCTTGCGGCCGGGGGTGCGCATGGCGGCGACGAGTCCGGCCACGTACGGGTCGAAGTCGGCGGGCCTGGCGCCCGGGTAGGCCAGCTTGCGGTGGTAGAGGCCCCAGAAGGCGGGCGAGTGGACGGTCAGGAAGCCCATGACGCGGAGGGCGCCGCGCATGAGGGCGCCGGGCGGGGGGTTCTCGATGAAGGCGTCGATCAGGGCGATGCCGGCGACCCGCTCGGGGGCGTCGCCGGCGGCCTTGACGACCGTCGCGCCGGTGTAGGAGTTGCCGACCAGGACGGCGCGGTCGATGCCGAGGTGGTCGAGCAGGGCGAGGACGTCGGTGGCGATGGCGGCGGGGGAGTAGTCGTCCCAGATGATCGAGGATTCCCCGAAGCCGCGCAGGTCCATGGTGATGACCCGGCGGCCGGCGGCGGCCAGCAGCGGGCGGAGGTGCCGGTAGGCGGCGCGGGTGTCGAGCATTCCGGGGAGCAGCACGACGGGGGCGCCGTCGCCCTGTCGGGTGTCGTCGTAGGCGAGGCGGCCGCCGGTGACGTCGAGGTACTGGGTGGTGGGGGCGCTGGTGGCGTTCATGGTGGGCCTCCGGAGGGTTGCCGGTGCGGGGCTTCGGTGCTGCCGCCGATAGCCATAAAGCTAAGGCTAATAGCCTTAGCCGTCAAGCCCTCGCGCCCTGCGGAGCGGGGGAGGCCGGCGGGGGGTGCGCGGATGAAGGGTCGTTCGTTGACGTCCGATCACGTGAGGTGGCGTCAACGGTGCTCAAGGGGGTGCAGGGGTGTCCAAGGGGAACAAAACGCCCGTCGTGCCCCGGAGTGCCCCGCCCGTCTCCGGTCGTCCCGGGCGAACGGCTTGGAATCAGGGCCTCCTAGGATTAACGTTTGATAACGCAGCGCGGTCGTCAACGCCGTACCCAGACGGCACCGTGCGCCGTCGCCTAATCCCGCCGACCGGCCTCCGGGCAGGTCAGGGAGCCGGGGAACCACGTTCCTTGGGGTGAATCGGCGGGGCTCCGGCCCGGCCGTAGGAGACCTTCCTGCTCCGAACCCGTCAGCTAACCCGGTAGGCGCGAAGGAAGGAAAGGAGCGCGCCTCCGTGGCGTCGACGCACACTCCGGCACACCCGGCCGGCCTCGCAGCAGGTACCCGGCTCCTCGACCACCCCGGCCCGGACGGCCCCGAGTACGCGGGCCCGGAGGCCGAGACCAACCGGCACCGGATGCCGCGTCAGGTCCGTGGGGCCTCCCCGCTGCTCGGCGTCACCGCCGTCGCCGCCACCCTGGGCGCCACCGGCTTCGCCTCCGCCACCCCGGCCGCCGCCCCCGCCATCGAGACCCCGGACGAGACCCCGGTCGCCCTCTCCGCCGACCCCGGCCTCGCGCTCGCCGCCCGCATCCAGCTGCAGGCCGACAGCCAGCGCACCGCCGCCGAGGAGGACGCCCGCGTCCAGGCCGCGAAGGAGGCGGAGGCCAAGGCCGCCGCCAAGGAGGCCGAGGCCAAGCGGGCCGCCGAGGAAGCCGAGCGGGCCAAGGCCGCCGCCCTCACCCTGCCGGTGCGCGACTACCACCTCACCGCCCACTACGGCCAGAGCGCCCGCTACTGGGCCCACCTGCACACCGGCCTGGACTTCGCCGCCGACACCGGGACCCCCGTCTACGCGGTCGGCCAGGGCACCATCACCTCGGCCGGCTGGTCCGGCTCGTACGGCTACCGGATCGTCGAGACCCTGCCCGACGGCACCGAGATCTGGTACTGCCACCTCTCCTCGATCATCAAGGGCTCCGGCAAGGTCGGCTCCGGCCAGCAGATCGGCAAGGTCGGCGCCACCGGCAACGTCACCGGCGCGCACCTGCACGTGGAGGTCCGCCCCGGTGGCGGCGCCCCCGTCGACCCGGAGACCTGGTTCCAGCAGCGCGGCGTCAACCCCTGACGCACCCGCGAAGCCCCGGCCGCCGGAACCAGCAGCGCGGCCTCAACCCCTGACGCACCCGCGAAGCCCCGGCCGCCGGAACCAGAAGGCACCGCGGCCGGGGCTTCGCCGCGTCACTCCTGCGCCGGGTCTGCCGGCTCCGCCGGGTGCGCGTCGAACTCCTCCTGCGCCGGCCCCGCCAGCCCCTCCAGGCGGGCGTCGAACTCCTCCTGCGCCAGCCCGGCCAGGTACGCGTCGATCTCCTCCTGCCCCGGCTCCGGCGCGAGGTCCGGGAACTCCTCCACCAGCAGTCGTGGCAGCCCGGGCACCGTCCACTCCCCGTACAGGTCGAGCGCGGCTTCCACCGCCGCCTCCTCGAACGCTCCGAAGTCCCCGGCCAGTTCGTCCGGCATCGGCTGGCCCAGCGCGGTCAGCTCGGCCAGGTTGCGGTAGCTGCGCCGCATCAGGCCCTGCTCCAGCAGCCGGCGCGCGCCGTCGGTGGCCATGCCGACCGAGATCACCCGGGTCGGGCTCCAGCCCTGCTCGTCCACCTCGTCCAGCCAGCCGGTCTGCGCCAGTGCGGCGAACACGGCCAGCCGCTCCTCCTGCGCCAGCTCCCGGAAGCCGGTCAGCCACTCCCGCACCGCCTCCGGATCCGCGACGTCCGCCCCGTACGCGTGCAGCAGCAGCGCGTACAGCCGGGGCCAGGTCACCAGGTCGGCGCGGCGCAGCAGCCCGGCCGCGACCTCGCCCTGCCACTCGGCCTCGGCGTGCAGCCGCTCCTGGCGCTTGGCGTTGAGCCGCTTGGCGGCCCGCTGGTGGTCGGTCAGCAGCCGGACGGCGGCGCCGTACGCCAGCGGGTCCGCCTCCGGTTCGGGTTGGACGTACAGGTAGAGCCGCTCGTACAGCAGGTGCTCCACCGCGTTCGAGGTCAGTTCGGGCCAGCCGTCGTGCATCCTGCCCTCGCCCAGCTCCAGCAGGGCCAGCACCGCGCGCAGCGGCGCTTCGGCCACCGGGGCGCGGTCCTCTTCCGCCGCCCAGGCGAGCAGGTCGGAGGCCCTGGTGCGCGGGGCGAGCCGCAGGTCTTCGTCGTTCATAGCTCGAACGGTAACCGCTGGCCGGGGGTAGGGTCGGCTGCCATGGTCCCCGTACGACTCACCGGCCCCCGGCTGGCCATCCGCGAGTATCACCACACCGCCGGCGACGTGGACGCGCTGTACGGGCTGTTCAGCGACCCGGAGGTCACCCGCTACCTCCCCTTCGAGCCGCGCGACCGTGAAACCTGCGCCGACCAGATCGAGCTCTACCTGGAGGAGGCGATGGCGCCGGAACGGGACACCTACCGGCTGGCCGTCACCCGGCGCGACGACGCCGAGGACCCGGTGGACGCCGTGCCGATCGCCCACGCCTCCCTCACCCTCGGCAAGCACCGCTCCGCCCACCTCGGCTACGTGCTGGGCCGCGACGTCTGGGGCCGCGGCTACGCGGGCGAGATCGCCGGCCTGCTCTGCGAGCTCTCCTTCGAGGCCCTCGGCGTGCACCGGCTGGCGGCCCGGGTCGACGTGGACAACGGCGCCTCGGCCAAGGTGCTCCTCCGGCTCGGGTTCCAGTTGGAGGGGCGGGTCCGGCACGACCTCTACAAGGGTGGCGCCTGGTCCGACTCGTACCTGTACTCGCTGCTCGCCGACGAGTGGCGCGGCGCGACCGGCTGACGGCCCGGCGTGGACGTCCGGCGTGGACGTCCGACGCGGACGTCCACGCGGACCTGGGGGCAGGCCTGCCGGGTCAGGCCCGGGGGGTTAACCCCACCCCCGATCCGCCAGGCCTCCGGATCCTCCCCGGCCCGCCGTTCGACCAGACTGGTGCCATCAGCAGTCGAGAACGAGGGACCGGGGCCGGGACATGAGCATCAGCCGAAGCACGCAGGACCGCGAGTGGGACGTCCTCGGTGGTTACGGCGACGACCCGCGTCCCGCTCGGGCCCACCGGACCGAGGAGCCGCCGGCCGTCTGGCGGGCGCCGTTCTCCGGGCACTACTACCGCGAGATCGGCTACACGCTCACCGGCCTGCCGCTGTCGGTCATCGGCTTCTCCGTCTCGATCGTGCTGTTCTGCATGGGGATCGGCACCTTCGTCACCGTCCTCGGCCTGCCCGTCCTCGCCCTCCTGACCACCGTCGCCCGCGGCATGGGCCGGATGGAGCGGGCCCGGGTGCGCGGCATGCTGGCCCTGGACGTGCCCGCCCCGGCGCCGGTGCGCCAGACCCGCCCGGGCACCTGGGGGGCGATCACCGCGCGGCTGGCGGACCCGGCCGGGTGGAAGGCCGCGTTCTACCAGGTGGTGATGTTCCCGTGGGCGGTCCTCAGCTTCGTCCTGTCGCTGGTGTTCCTGCTGCTCGGCTGGGCGATGGCGCTGTACCCGCTCTACCACTGGGTCTTTCCGGCCTTCACCTCCTGGCGCGGGTACCGGATCTTCGACTTCTACGACAGCGACAACGTCCAGCACGTCTACTACATCGAGGGGGCCTGGCAGATCGCCGGCCTCTCGCTGGTCGGGGTGCTGCTCATCATCCTCACCGCCCAGCTGGTCCGCGGCCTGACCAACGTGAACCGGGCCGCCGCCCAGGGCCTGCTCGGCCGCTGAACCCCGCGGCCCTCCCCGCCTGCCCCGCCCGCCTCCCCGGCCCCGCCCACACCCGGACGTGCTCCGGATGCGGGTGGGGCCGGCCCGTGTTGGGATGGCCGGGTGGCCGCCGCACACACCCCCGCCGACCCGGGCGCCCTGGGCCGGGACATCCTGGTCACCTCCCGCCCGCTGGACGAGTACTGCGACCTGTTCGACCTCACCCGGGCCCAGCTCGCCGCGCTGCCGGGCCCGGTGCTGGACTGCCCGGGCGGTGCGGCCGGCCTGGCCGCCGAGGCGCGTCGGCTCGGCTGCCGGGTGATCGCCGCCGACCCGGCGTACGCGCTCCCCGCACCCGAGGTCGCGGCCCACGCGCTGGCGGCCCGGGCGTCGATGGCCACCGCGATGGCCGCCCGTCCGCACCTGTACCCGTCACCGCGCTCCTGCCGACCGGACCGCTACCTGCGCAGCTGGGACCGCGCCCGTCGCCTGTTCGCCGCCGACTCGGCCGCGCACCCGCAGCAGTACGTGGCCGCCGCGCTGCCCCGACTGCCGTTCGCGGACGGCGCCTTCGCGCTCACCCTGAGCGGCTACCTGCTCTTCGCCTACCCCGAACTGTTCGGCCCCGAAAGGCAGTTGGACGCCCTGGTGGAACTCGTCCGGGTGACCTCCCCGGACGGCGAGGTCCGCGTCCAGCCGCTGCACGACGGCCACGGCCTCCGCTGCGCCCACCTCGACCCGCTGCGGTACGCGCTCGGCGAGCGCCGCGTCGCCAGCGAGATCCGCCGCTTCCCCCGCGCCGCGGACGGCCGCACCCGCCGGGTCCTGGTCCTGCGGGCCGCCGACCGCCGCCGCCGGTCTGCTGCCGAAAAGTAATGGTCTCTCCTGGTCAGCGCCCCTATACTCGCCCGCATGAACGAGACGACCGTCAGGCGTGCCGGGGCGGCCGACGCCGACCGGCTCACCGAGCTGATACAGGCCTCCACCGCCTACCGCGGCCACTACTCGGCGATGATCGACGGCTACCAGGTCACCCCCGAGTACATCGCCCGGCACGAGGTGTTCCTGGCCTCGGACCCGACCACCGACCGGCTGCTCGGCTTCTACGGCCTGATCCGCGAACCGGCCGAACTGGACCTCATGTTCGTCGCCGACGAGGCCCAGGGGCTCGGCATCGGGCGGAAGCTGATCGCGGACATGCTGGAGCGCGCCCGGGCCGCCGGGATCGCCTCGGTCAAGGTGGTGTCCCACCCGCCCGCCGAGGGCTTCTACCTCCAGGTGGGCGCCGAGCGCACGGGCACCCGCCCGCCGCAGGTCAAGACGCCCTGGGAGCAGCCCGAACTGCGCTTCACCGTCAAGGAGTTCGGCAGCTAGCTGGGGTCGCCCGCCGACGGAGCCGACTGGACGGGCTGAGCTGGCTGAGCGGGCTGAGCGGGTGGGACCGGCTGTCCCGGCTGTCCCGGGTGGTCAGGCTCGGCGGGTCGGGCCGGCTGCGTCGGGACGAAGGCCGTCGCCTCCAGCCGGGACAGTATCTTCTCCGCCAGCCAGCTGCGGTCCGACCCGTACGGGATCCCCTCCGGCAGCACCAACTGCCCGGCCACCGCGTCCCGCAGCCGCTGCGCCTCGGCGCCGGGCAGCCGGGAGAGCAGGCCCCGGGCGGCCAGCAGCGCGTGGTACTGCTCGAAGCCGGAGCGTGGACGCTCGATCGCGTCCAGCAGGCTCGGCAGGTCGGCCAGCGACGGGTCGCCCTGCATCAGCGCGAGCGCCTGGATCCGGCGGCCCTCGGAGCCGTCCGCGTACAGGGCCCGCACCTGGTCGGCGGTCAGCGCCGAGCGCCGCGCCGTCGAGCGGACCTCGGCCACCACGCCCTCCGGCCCGGACGAGGGCGAGGAGGCGGGCGGCAGCTGCGCGGCGAGCGCGGCCGACTGCTCCGCGCTGCCCCCCAGCAGCCCGAGCTGCTGCATCGCCCGGACCCGCAGGTCGTCGGCACCCACCTTGTCGCCCCGCCGGTCGCGGTCCTGCCCGGCGAGGAAGAGGTCCAGGGCCTGGTCGGCGTCGGTCAGCACCTGCGGCAGCGCGAGCCTGGTCACCAGCCAGCCGGCCAGGAAGCCGAAGACCACGAAGTACAGCACCAGTGCCGCCGCGAACGGCACCGCGGCGTCCTCCCCGCCCAGTGCGGGGGCCAGCGCGGTGCCGAGCTGGTGCAGCCGCTCGCCGAGCGAGCCGAGCTGGGTCAGCCCGACGCCCAGCAGCACCTTGGTCAGCCAGTCGGACACCTGCTCCAGGTTGGTGTTCGGGGCGTACGAGCCCTGCGGCTCGCCGCTGCCGCTGCGTACCCGGGGCACCCCGAACAGGAAGCCGAGCGCGCCGCCGAGCACCGTCGAGGCCCCGGCCACCACCAGCCCGCCGCCGAACGCCTGCCAGGCCTGCTCCCGGCCGAGCGAGAAGAGCAGCAGCCCGAGCAGGCCCGTCCCGGCCAGCACCCCGGTCGCGGCCCACCGGGCCGTCCGCAGGGTCGTCGTGCCGCTCCGCCGCCGGGCCTTCGCCATCGCCTACCCCCTGTGCCTGCGCCGCTCCGCTCCGGAACCCGCGCCGACTCTAGCGCCGCGGCCCCACCCCGGGAACGACCCGGGGGCGCCCCGGGTACGACGCGGGGGCGCCCCGGACGGGGCGCGGGTGACGGCGAAGAGCGGCGGAAGACACCGGAGAGCGGTGGAGAACGCAGACAGCCCGCAGGCTGCTCCTCCGCGCCGGCCCGTGCACTGGCCTGGCGCCGAGGCACCGGGGATGTACCGGTGGGCCTGCGGGCCGGGTGACTGCTATGGATTTCGCCTGCCGGAGGCCTCAGGCCTCACCCCGCGCAGGCAGGGGCGGCTCTAGCGAGCAGCCACCTCACGCATCCTGATGGAACTCAATTCAGGATCACCTCCCTTCAGTGTGCCGCCACGATAGGCAGCCCACCGGCCGGAGGGCAACGGATTTATCGGCGGCCCGGCGGCGTCGTTCGGGCGGTCTCCGCTGACGGGGGCCCAGGTCCGTTGCGGCTTCGCGGCAGAACGTTCCTTCGCCGTGCCGGGGAACGCGAAGGGCCCGGAGGACGAATCCTCCGGGCCCTTCGTTGCTACTGAGTAGCGGGGACAGGATTTGAACCTGCGACCTCTGGGTTATGAGCCCAGCGAGCTACCGAGCTGCTCCACCCCGCGTCGGTGAACACAACAATACGGGGAAGTCGCCGAGATGGGAAATCGGTTCTTCAGACCACCCCGGCAGAGCGCCTGCCGCGCCGGGCGGCGTGCCGGGACGCCCGGGACCTGGCCCAGGCCGCGAAGCAGACCAACGCGGCGAAGCAGGGCACCATCAGTGCCCCGTACACCGCCAGGAAGCCGTCCGTGCCGAGGTCGGCGGCGGCGTTCCAGGTGCCGTGCAGCGCCATCGCCAGCAGCAGCCCGGTCGGCGCGGCCAGCCGGGCCAGCCAGCGCCGCCCGGTGGTCAGGGCGACGGCCAGGCCGATCCCGGTGAGCGCGGTGAACAGCGGGTGCGCGAAGGGGGAGAGCAGGGCGCGCAGCACGAAGGTCTGCACGGTGCCGTCGAAGTCGCGCAGGCTGGGCGGATCGCCGAGGCCGATGCTGTCCAGCCGCTGCCGCTGGTCGGTGGTGAACGCCCGGCCCAGGTAGAGGGCGTTCTCGGTGAAGGCGAAGCCGCAGGCGGTCATCCCGCCGAGCACCACCCCGGCCGCCAGGGTGCGGGGCCGGGAGCGGCGGTGCGGGCCGCCGCCGGAGGGCGGGGCCGGGCGCAGGTACGGCAGCGGGCGCAGGTACGGGCGCAGCCGCAGCCGGCCCCGGGCGTGCGGACCGGCCGGGCGGCGGGCGTACGTCCGGGGGAGCCGGGGGGCCGGCAGCCGGTGCAGCAGCGGCGCGCAGGGGCGGCCGGTGCGGCGGCCGTGGCAGCGCAGCCGCTGGCCGAGCGGCAGCAGCAGCACCAGCAGGGCGGTGGCCTTGGCGGTCTCCTCGATCAGCGGGGTGGCGATGCCGGCGCCCAGCAGTTCGCCGAGCGGGCCCTGGTGCGAGGTCAGGTAGCTGGCGGTCCAGTTGTTGGCCACGATGGCGACGGTGGTGGCCGCGCAGGCGCCCCAGGCGAGGCAGAACACGGTGTGCCGCAGCGGTACCCGGGCGGTCAGGTTGAGCCAGGCCAGGGCGCCGAGCACGAACGGCAGCGGCACCATCGCCAGGCCGACGCCGACCAGCAGCCCGACGGTGCCGGTCTGCCGCTGGACCAGGTGCAGGATCAGCACCCCGCAGCCGGCCAGGGTCAGTACGGCGGTGGCGGTGACGGAGGAGATTGCCACCGAGCGGCCGCGCCGGGGCGGTGCGACGGCTCCGGCCGGCGGCGGTGACGCGGCGCCGGCCCAGGGCGCGAGGCGGTGGGCCCGGCGCCTCCGGGGCCCCGGGATGGTCCGGGTGTCGCCGGTGCGCGGGACCGTCTCCGGTGCGTCAGCGGCGGCCTGGACGGTGGCCCGGGACCCGCCGCCGGCCGGGCTGCCCATGCGGCACAGGGTAGGCCACCGCACCCGCCCGTCGGGAGGACTCGGGACGAACCGTCCGTCCGGGGAACGGCCCACCGGTCATCGCGCGGTGGCCTGTTCGAACGGCCGGCGGCGGCTCAGCGGCGGCGGAACAGCAGGTCGTGGACGACGTGTCCCTTGGCCAGCCCGGCCCGTTCGAACTTGGTGACCGGGCGCCAGTCCGGCCTCGGCGCGTAGCCGGGGATGCTGCCGTCCGGGTGGTCCGCGGGCTCCAGCCAGCCGCTGCCGTCACCCTCGGGGTGCAGGTTCTCCAGCTCCGGCGAGGCGGACAGCACGGCCAGCATCTGCTCCGCGTACGGCTCCCAGTCGGTCGCGCAGTGCACCAGGGCGCCGGGGGCGAGCCGGGGCAGCACGAGCTCCAGGAAGGACGGCTGGACCAGCCGGCGCTTGTGGTGCTTGGGCTTGGGCCACGGGTCGGCGAAGTAGACCCGCAGGCCGGCCAGCGAGGCGTCCGCCAGCATGTCGCGCAGCAGGATCACGGCGTCGCCGGCGGCCGGCCGCACGTTCCGCGAGCCGTCGCGCTCCAGCAGGCCGAGCAGGTTGCCGTGGCCGGGGGTGTGGACGTCGGCGGCGAGGATGCCCATGGCCGGGTCGGCGGCGGCCATGGCGGCCGTGGTCTCGCCCATGCCGAAGCCGATCTCCAGGGTGACCGGCAGCTCGCCGAACAGCTCCCGCAGGTCGAGCGGGCTGCCGTCGATCGGTATGCCGTACGCCTCCCAGCCCCGGTCCAGGGCGCCCGCCTGGGCGTTGGTCATCCGGCCCCGGCGCGGCTGGAAGCTGCGGATGCGCCGCTCGCGGTGCTGGGCCTCGGTGGCCTTGTGCGGGTACATCGGCGCGGGGTAGCCGGCCGGTGCGGCGGACAACCGGGCGGACGGCGAGGGCTGGGGGATCGGGGCGGTGGCAGTCACAGTTCCCCGAGTCTACGGGGCCCCCGGGCCCCTCCCGAAGGTGCTGTGACCGGGCTCATCCGCCGGCCTCCAGTGCCGCCAGCGCCCGGCGGGCCACCTCGCGGCCGATCGGCAGCGAGGCCGTGGCGGCGGGGGAGGGGGCGTTCAGCACGTGCACCGCGCGGCGCGGGGAGCGCGGGTCGGCCGGGTCGAAACCGGCGAAGGCGAAGTCGTCCAGCAGCGAGCCGTCCCGGGCCACGGCCTGGGCCCGGACCCCGGCGCCAGCCGGTACCAGGTCCTCGGGGGCGACGGCGGGCAGCAGCCGCCGCACGGCGGCGGTGAACGCCCGCTTCGACAGCGAGCGGTGCAACTCGCCCACCTCCTGGCGCCAGTGCCGCCGGGCGATCCGCCAGGCGCCGGGGAAGGCCAGTGTCCCGGCCAGGTCGCGCGGGCGCACGGTGCGCCAGTCGTAGCCCTCGCGGGCCAGCGCGGGCACCGCGTTCGGGCCGACGTGCACGTCCCCGTGGACGCCCCGGGTGAGGTGCACGCCGAGGAACGGGAAGGCCGGGTCGGGCACCGGGTAGACCAGGCCGCGCACCAAGTCCCGTCGCCCCTCGGCCAGTTCGTAGTACTCGCCGCGGAACGGCACGATCCGCACCCCGGGCTCGTCCCCGGTCAGCCGGGCGATCCGGTCGCTGTGCAGCCCGGCGCAGTTCACCAGCACCTGGCAGCGCAGCTCCCCGGTGGAGGTCTGTACCGTCACGCCGTCCGCCCGCCGGGCCACCGCCCGCAGCTCGCAGCCGAGCCGGAGCTCCGCACCCGCCTCCCGGGCCAGCCGGGCGTAGGCGGTGGCGACGGCCGGGAAGTCGCAGACGCCGGTCGTGCCGACGTGCAGCCCCGCCACCCCGGTGACCTGCGGCTCGTACCGGGCGATCCCGGCCCGGTCCACCTCGGTGACGGGGATGCCGTTCGCCCGCCCGCGCTCGGCCAGCGCCGCCAGCCGGGGCAGCTCCTCCGTGCCGGTGGCCACGATCAGCTTGCCGGTGACCTCGTGCGGGACGCCCTGCTCGCGGCAGAACGCCACCAGCTCGGCGGCGCCCGCCACCGCGTACCGGGCCTTGTACGAGCCCGGCCGGTAGTAGACGCCGCTGTGGATCACCCCGCTGTTGCGTCCGGTCTGGTGGGCGGCGAAGCCGGGCTCCTTCTCCAGCACCGCGAGCCGCAGCCCCGGCCGGGCCCGGGTCAGCGCGTACGCGGTGGCGAGGCCGACGATCCCGCCGCCCACCACCAGCACGTCGAAGTCGTACGCCACCGCCCGCTCCTCGCAGTCCGCCCGGCTCCCCCGCCGCCGATGCTGCCACGCCGGGCGGGACCGGTCGAGGGGGCCCGGGCCCAGGTGGCGGTGCCGTACCTGAGTGCCCGGGCCCCTCTCGCCGGTGCACCTCAACTGCCGCCGGGCACGCCCCCGGTCACGCCGGGGCGACCAGGACCGCGCGGGCCCGTTCGGTCAGCTCCCGGACACGGCGCTCGCCCTGGAAGGGCTCCAGGCGGCGCAGCATCTCCACCACGTACTCCCGGCTGCGCTGGGAGGAGATCCGGCCGGCCACCTCGACGGCGCGCTCGCCGGCGGCGACCGCGGCGTCCAGGTTGCCGGCCTCGGCCTCGGCCATCGCCGAGACCACCAGTCGCAGTCCGTGCGAGCGGACGAAGCCCTCGGTGGGCTTGGCCAGTGCCTCGCGGGTGAACTGGCGGACCTTGGAGGGCACTCCGAGGTCGCGGAAGCACTCGGCGGCGTCGGCGGCGAGCCGGTCGTAGGCGTAGAAGTCGATCCACGCCGGATCGGGATCCCCGGCGCGGGCCCGTTCGAGTGCGCTCTCCGCCGCGCCGAGCGCCGTCGCGCACGCCGCCGCGTTGCGGGCCTTGGCCTGGGCCCGGGCCTCCACCAGGTGGAAGAAGCTCATCGTCCGGGCGGTGGCCAGGCCCCGGTTGCGCTCCAGGGCGGCCTGGGCGAGGTCCACCGCCTCCTCGGCGAAGCCCCGGTAGCCGGCCTGGAGGCTCATCGAGGCGAGCACGTAGCCGCCGAGCGGCACGTCGGCGGCGGCCCGGGCGAGCCGCAGGGCCTGGATGTAGTAGCGCTGGGCGGCCTCGTGCTGCCCGGTGTCGAAGGCCATCCACCCGGCCAGCCTGGTCAGTTCGGCGGTCGCGCCGAACAGCGCCCGGCCGACGGTGTCGCTGTACGAGGCCAGCAGCAGCGGGGCCGCCTCCACCCGCAGGCACTCCGGCACCATCGACGAACGCCAGTCCCCGCCGCCGTACTTGGAGTCCCAGCGGCGGGCCTCCTGGGCGGCCTCGCGGAGCTTGGCGGCGTCCGAGTGGCCGACCCGGTAGGAGGACGCCTCACTGGGCGCGCGCGGCGCCTCCCGGGCGACCGAACCGTCCGCCGGGGTGATCAGCCAGCGGGACACCGGCGTCGCGTAGGCGGCGACCGAGAAGGTGCCGGCCAGGCTGTCGCTCCAGCGGCCGCCGCCGGGGCCGCGGCGCAGGTCGAGGTCGACCCGCCACAGGTCGGTGGCGGAGCGGACCGCCTCGGCGACGTCGCGGGGGAAGGCCAGGCCGAGTTCGGGGGCCGGGTCGGTGTCGCCGAGGCCGATCTCCTCCAGCGGCACCGGGCGGCCGAGCTTGCCGCCGATCGCGGTGGCGATCAGGTGCGGGACGGGACCCTGCGGGACCATGCCCTTGCTGACCCAGCGGGCCACCGAGGTCTTGTCGTACCGCAGGGTCAGCCCGCGCTGGGCGCCCAGGTCGTTGACCCGGCGGGCCAGTCCGGCGTTGCTGATCTGGGCGAGGGTCAGGAGCGTGCCGAGCCGTTCGTTCGGTCCTCGTGGGCTGACGGTCATGGTGGCGGCGGCACCTCCTGCGGCCTTGTGCTCGGGGCCCGGGCGGCACCGGGCCGTAGCTGCTGTACCTAGAGTAGTCGGACGCGTTCCGACGGTTAAGAGGCCGCATTCCGGATGGCGGGATCGTGCACCCGGCGGTGCGGCGCCGGCTCCTCGCCGGGGTTGGTCCGGACCACTCGGATCGGGCCGGGGGTGCCGCGCGCCGGAGCGTCGTGCTCCGGTCCTGTGTTCACGTGCGCCCGGCCGTGCCCCCTGGCTCGACCGGCTGGTCGGCGATTCGCTGGTGGTCGTGGGTCGGCCCGCCGTCGAGGACCCGGCGGGCCGGGGGATGCCGCCGCCTCAATCCCCGCGGGCGGCGGCTGAGTCCGGGAGGGCATGCGGATGCCCTCCCGGGCTGGGCGACGCCTTTCGGCCATCTCGCGATGCCCATGCCAAAGGCGGCACGGGGGGCGGTCCGGGCCGGGGAGGGGAAGGCCCGGCCCGCCCCGCGGACCACGCGAACACGTCAACACCCGTTGCCCGCAACGGGATCGCCGCCGGGGCCGGAACCGCCCCGCACCGGGACCACCGGCGGAACCGGAACCGGCAACACGGGCCACGGGAGCGCCAACCGGTGGCACGATGTCTCCTGACGGCGCGCCGGTACCCGGGGCGGCCGCCACGGCACACCGCGGACCGGCGAGGAGCCGCCCGGCGGCGGAAGCGCCGTACGGGTGCAGGTCCTCGTCCGGTGGAGGCGCGATGCGGTGGCTGACGGGCTGGAGCACGGGCACGCCCCGGGCGGGCGCACCAGCGCACGAGGCACTCGGTACGGTCGCACCGATCGCCGCGCGCCCCCTGTGGACCGGACCCAACCCGCTCTGGGCCGTCGGGGACTGGCGCCCCGAGGAGATCCGCCTCGCCACCCTCCGCCCCGGCGCCCCCGCCACGGTCACCACCGGCCCCACCGCCCCCGACCCCGTCGAGGACACCCCCGCCACCCTGCGCCTCGCCGTCCTCGGCCACTGCGGCGCCACCGACGCGGAACTCGCAGCCGGCCTCGCCGCCGCCCGCGGCGGCGCCGTCCGCCACCTCACCGCCTGGCCCGGCAGCTACACCGCCGTCCTGCGCACCGGCACCCGCTCCACCCTGCTGCTCACCGACCTGGCCGGCGCCCAGCCGGTCTTCCACACCCCCTGGGCCGGCGGCACCGCGTACGCCACCGCCGCACTCCCGCTCGCCGACCTAGTCGGCGCCCCGCTGGACACCGGACACCTCGCCGCCCGGCTCGCCTGCCCCGAATCGCCCGAGGCCCTCGGCGCCGGAACCCCGTACCTGGGCGTCCAGCGGGTGCCGCCCGGCCACGTGCTCGCCATCCGCAGTGGCCACCCCTACCTCTCCGCCTACGACGACCCCGCCGTCCGGGAGCAGCCGCGCGACGAGGCGCCCGCCGTCCGCGAACTCACCCGCGCGCTGCTGGAGTCCGTCCGCTCCCGGGTCCGCACCACCGCGCCCGCCACCGCGCGGGGCCCGGCCGGCCGCGCCCGGCTCGGCGTCGACCTCTCCTACGGCACCGCCTCCGCCACCGTCGCCCTGCTCGCCGCCGCCGTGCCGCTGCCGCCGGTGCCCGCGAGCACGGGCCCGGAGCGCCTGCCGGCCGTCGGCGCCGGGGCCAGGAACGGCGCGGTCAAGGGCTCCTGGGCCCGCGTCGCCGCCCAAGAACCCTCCACCCCGGAACAGTTGGCCGCCGTCACGCTCGGCGAGACCGAACCCCCCACCACCCTCGCGCTCGCCCCCGACACCCCCCGGCTGCGGCACACCGTGCTCCACCCCGGCCCCGACACCCTCCCGTACGCCGGACTGCACGCCGACGCACCGCCCGGCCGGCTCACCGACGAGCCCGGGCCCGAACTCGTCGCCGCCGCCCGTGCCGAGGCCCGCTTCGACGCCGGCGGCACCGACCACCTCACCGGCTACGGTGCCCGCCAGGTCCTCGACGGCCACCCGGCCCGGCTCGCCGACCTCATCCGGGCCGGCCGCCCGCGCGAACTGCTGCCCCCGGTCGCCGCGCTGGCCGGTGCCGACCGGGCCGTCGTCGGCGTCCTGGCCGGCGCGCTGCGCACCCCGCTCACCGTGGTCCGGGCCGCCCACCGGCTCTCCCGGGTCCGGTACGCCGAGGCGCTGGACGACGCCGCCGCCAAGTTGACGGCCCGCCACCTCCCGGGCGGCGGCCGTACGGCGGGCGACCGTTCGGTCGGCGACCTCGCCTGGTGCGTCCCCGGCCCGGCCGCCCGCTGGCTCTCCGACGAGGCGCTCTCCTCCGTCGCCCTCCGGCTGCGACTGGCAGCGCGCAGACCGGCGCCCGACGAACGCCCGGGCGCACACCGTGCCCGGCACGCCCTCTACCGGCACGCGCGCTCCTACCGCACCCTCGTCCACGCCGCCGAACAGCCCGGCCAGCGGCTGCACGCGCCGTTCCTCGACAACCAGGTGGTCCGCGCCGCCCGCCTGCTCCCCGACGACGTCCGCCTCCAACCCGGAGCCCGGCACGCCCTCCTGCACGCCGTCCTCACCGGCGCCGGCCGCACCGACCTGCCCCCCGACTGGGGCCGCGGCCCCCGCCCCGACCGCACCGCCCCCGCCCGGGCCGGCCTGCGCCTCGCCGCCGACGGCCTCGCCGAACTCTTCGACGCCCCCCTCCTCGCCGAAGCCGGCCTCATCGACCTCCCCGCCGTCCGCGCCGGCCTCGCCGACCCCGCCACCCCCCTCTCCCCGGCCGCCCTGGCGGGCCTCGCCGACCTGGTCTCCACCGAACTCTGGCTCCGCCGAGTCCGCGCCCGCCGCCACGGAGCCTGCTGGACCGGCCTTCCCCTGGCCCAACCCCCGGCCCTCGGCCCCGTCCGGCCCTCCTGACCCCCTCCGGGCGCCGCGCCCGGCCGGGCGGCGGGGTCCGGGAGCCGGGGCAGGTGATGATGGCGGGCAATGAGTCCGTCGGTGAGGAGAGCCGTGGTGGCCAGCGTGAGCCCGGAGCAGTCCGTTCCCGTCGTGCTGTCGGTGTCGGGACGGCCGCCGACGGGGCGCCCGCCGGGGGTACTGGCGGCCTGCGACGGGTCGGACGGGTCGCTGTGGGCGCTGGACCGGGCGATGACCGAGGCGGAGTCGTTCGGGCTACCGCTGTACGTGCTGGCCGTGGTGAACCCGGCGCCGGCCGGCTACCCGCCGGGGATGGCGGAGCTGGTGCAGGAGAGCGTCGAGACGCTGGTGGAGAGCATGGCGGACGGGCTGCGCCGGGCGGTGGTGGCCGTGCAGGGGCAGCGTTCCCGGCCGTACGCGGGGGAGATGTCGCTGCACGTGGTGCTGGGGAACGTGATCGAGGTGCTGCTGGAGGCCTCGACCCGGCAGCACACGCTGGTGCTCGGCACGCGGGGGAACGGGGGGTTCGCGCGGTTGCTACTGGGTTCGGTGAGTTCGGCGGCGGTGCACCACGCGGCGTGCCCGGTGCTGGTGGTTCCGGCGCCCGCGGAAGGCTGATCCGGGGCGGGGTCGGGGTGCTGACCAGCCCGGGTCAGGGCGTCGCTGACCAGGGAAGCTGACCGGGGTGCCGGGAATGTACCGAGATGGTTCATCGTTCACCTATCCCGATACCCGTCCCCGCCCCACCCCTGGAGTCCCCTCATGAAGGTCGAGATCTGGTCCGACATCGCCTGCCCGTGGTGCTACATCGGTAAGCGCCGTTTCGAGCAGGCCCTGGAGGGCTTCGCCGGCAAGGAGGGCGTCGAGGTGGTCTACCGGCCGTACCAGCTGGTCCCGGACGCGCCGGCGACGGCGAGCCCGCACCGCGCGTGGCTGGCCGAGCGCTACGGCCCGCAGTCGGTGGCGATGGACGCACGGGTGGCCGAGCTGGGCCGCGCCGAGGGCATCACGTACGACTTCGACGCCGCGCTGCACGCCAACACCTTCCTGGGCCACCGCCTGCTGCACCTCGCCGAGACCGAGTACGGCGCGGCCGTCCAGGGGCGGCTGAAGGAGGAGCTGCTGAAGGCGCACTTCACCGACGGTGTCGACGTCGGCGACCGCGCCGCGCTGACCGACGTCGCCGTGGCAGCCGGCCTGGACCGGGCGCGGGTGACCGCCTACCTGGCGGGCGACGAGGGCGCCACCGAGGTGAGCGCGCAGCTGGCCGAGGCCCGGGAGCTGGGCATCACCGCCGTGCCGACCTTCGTGTTCGAGGGCAAGTGGGCGGTGCAGGGCGGCCAGGACGCCGAGACCTTCCGCAAGGTGCTGGAGCAGGTCGCCGCCGAGATCGGCGAGACCCGCCCGGCGCCGGTGCAGGTCGCCCCGGCGGGGGAGGCCTGCGCGGACGGCTCCTGCGCGATCTGACCCCGCACAGGCCCACCCCGTACAAGCCCCACCCCGTGTGGGTCCCACCCCACGCAGCCCCCGCCGAGGCCCGTTTCAGGAACACCTGAAGCGGGCCTCGGCCCAGTCCGCCACGTTGAGCGCCGACCAGATCCCGTGCACCGGGGTGACCACCAGCCGGATCGACTTCTGCCCGGCCAGCGGCACGTGCACCGGTACCGCGTCGTCCCCCGCGGCGAGCGGGAGGGAGCGCCACAGGGTGCCGCCGTCGCCGCCCTGGACGGAGAAGACCACGCCGCCCGGCGAGAGCGTGGCGTCGTCGACTCCGGCGACCGCGTCGAAGGACGTGCAGCTGCGGTTGAGGTCGATCAGGGTGGTCGCCGGGGCGTGCACGGTGATGGCGTGCCCGTGGCGTTCGCCGCCGATCCAGGCGCTGTCGTGCTGCCAGAACCAGTCGCTGCCCTTCTGCCGGATGCTGGGGCCGGGCGGCGGCACCCGGTTGTTGCCGGGCTTGACCACGGGCAGTGAGTCGGCCCAGAAGTCGGTGGGCGCGGGCGGCGAGGGCGGGGTGACCGTCGGGGTGGGCAGCGGCGGCACGGTGGGCGTGGGCACGACGGGGATGACCGGCGGCTCGGGCGTGGGCAGCGGCGGCACGCTGGGCGTCGGCACGGCGGGGACGTCCGGGGCCGGCGGCGGCGTGGGGGTCCGCTTGGGCGTCGTCGAGCTCGGCGTGACCGGCGACGCGGCCTTCGTCGTGGTCTGGGCGGCTGCCGGGGCGGGCGTCGACCGGGTGACCGGCGTCGCGCTCGGGCTCGGGCTCGGCTCGGACGGTGCCGGGGCGGCCGCGGTGCTGCTGGGCGCCGGGTCGGCGGGCGCGGGCGGCCCGGGTGCGGGGGCCTGCGGCCGGGGGGTGGCGGGGGCGCCGGCGGCGGGAGGCGCGGCCGTGGGGGGCTTGGGTTCGGGCGAGCCGGTGAGCGCGTACGCGGCGACGGCGGCTGCGGCCACCGCGACGGCGGCGGCGATCCCGGCCTTGGCAGCGGTGCCCAGGCCCTCGCCGGCCGCGGCGCCGGCTCCGGCCCCGCCTCCGCCGGAGGCCGCACCGGCGCCCGCACCCGCTGCACCCGCACCCGAACCGGCTCCCGCGGTTCCGGAGGTGGCCGCCGCGGTGCCCGCAGCCGCACCGCCGACCGCGGCGGCTCCGCCGACGGCCGCCGCGGCGGCGCCGAACCCGCCGACCCCGATCCAGACGAGCACGCCGCCGGGCAGCAGCGCGCGCAGGCCGGTGTTGATCTCGGTGAGTTCGAGGCAGGCGGCCGTGCAGCGGTCGCACCCCTGGAGGTGCCGTCCGACCTCCGCCGAGGCCCGCTTGCGCAGCGATCCGCGCGCGTACGCGCCGAGCCGGTTGGCGTACGCCTCGCAGGTGCGGTCCTGGCTGCCGGAGACGTGCGCCTGGAGGAAGGCGGCGGCGAGCCGGTCGCGGGCCCGGTGGGCCTGGACGGCGGTGGCGTTGGCGGTCTTGCCGAGCATCACGGCGACGGTCTTCGGGGACTCCCGCTCGACCTCGGTGTGCCAGAGCACCACCCGGTCGTCCTCGGGCAGTTCGGCGTAGGCCTGCATGACCATGCGCTGGTCGGCCATGGCCATCGCCCAGGCATCGGCGCCGGGGTCGGCCAGGTCGAGGTCGACGACGGCGGCCGAGGTCTGGGCGAACACGCTGAAGTCGTCGACGAGTTGCTCGCGCCGCTCGCTGCGGGTCCAGGCGGCGGCGACGTTCCGGACGGCGGTCAGCAGGTAGGCGCGGACGGCGAACTCCGGGCCCTTGCCCGCCCTCAGGGCTTGCAGGGTGCGGGCGAAGACCTCGCCGGCGAGGTCTTCCGCGGTGAAGCTGTCCCGGCAGCAGGTGCGGGCGTAGCGGCGCACCGAGTCGGCGTGCCGGCGGTAGATCTCCTCGTACGCGGTGTCGTCGCCGGCCCGGACCCGGGCGGTCAACTCGGCGTCGGAGGCCGGGCGCTCGCCGTCGACCGGGTCGGCGGGGGCGGGCACGGTGGGGCGGGCGGGGCGGCCGGCGCCGACGAACGCCTCGGGGGCGACGCCGCCCCGGCCGGCCGGGGCCTGGCCGGGCACCCGTCCGGGTGGCAGCGCGGCGGCGGAGGCGGAGAGGGACTCGCGGCTGGGCATGCCCGCCTGGTCGGGCACGTGTCCGGTGGTCGGGCCGGTGGCCGAACCCGGTGCGGCGCCGGGTACTTGGGCCGGGCCGCCGGAGGCCGTGGCGGGGCCTTCGGACGTACTGGACGTGCTGGACGTGCTGCCGGACGAGCCGTCGGCCAGTCCCCCGGTCAAGCCTCCGGACGGGCCGAAGTCGAGGCCGTACCCGTAGTCGTTCTGTTCCTCGGCGCTCACAACGGACCCCAGATTCCACGACAGCCCCCGCAGTGTGGCAGGGCGCGCGGGAGCGCGTGGGCGCACGGTTCCGCGCTGTACGGCGCCGAGGGCGCGCGAAGGGCGCGCATCGGGACATTGGCTCCAACCACGGGCAAAGGATGGCATAGCGCAGAGATGGGCGGTAGCCGGACCGGCCGGGACCCACTCTTCCGAGGAGCCGTCGCGGATGTGTTCGGCCAGCACAGGGCGGGTGGTTGCGTACCGCCCGCACCCGGCGCGCGTGACTGGTCCGCGCGCCGGTCTCCCGTCCAACTCCCGTCCCCGCCACCTGCGGGGGCCGCGCCCGTGGTGGCGCGTCAGCGTGCCCGCAGGCCGTCCAGCAGGATCTCCAGCAGCCGGTCCGAGGGGCCGGCGGTCGGCTGCCCCTCCGCCTGCTGCCCCTCCGCCTGCTGCACCCCGGCCGAGAAGCCGGCCGTGGTCGGCGCGGTACGGGCCGCGTGCACCGGCACCGAGGCGGTCAGCACCAGCACGACGTCCGACACCGTGACGCCCGGCCGCAGTTCGCCGGCCGCGCCGACCCGGGCGACCAGGGCGGCCAGCAGTTGCAGCAGCAGCCGGGGATCGGCGTCGGCCGCCGACGGCTCGACGGCCGCACCGTTCTGCGCGTCCTCGCCGCGCAGGTCGAACCGGACGGCGGCCGGCTCGGGCACCCGCTGCTCGGGCACCCGGCCCAGCTCCTCCGCGTACCGGAACGCCTCCGGCGGCAGCAGCCGCCCGGCACCGGTGCTGACCGCCCGGGCCAGGTAACCGGCCAGCGACTCCCAGGCGCCGCCGCCGCCGTACAGCGACTCCCGCGCCTGCGCGGTCAGCCAGGCCACCTCCTCGGCGGCGATCCGCTGGACCAGCACCTCCTTGCTCGGGAAGCGCCGGTAGACCGTCCCGACGCCGACCCCGGCCCGGCGTGCGACCTCCTCCATCGGCGCGCCGTAGCCGAACTCGCCGAACACCTCGCGGGCGGCCCGCAGCACGCTCTCCAGATTCCGCCGGGCGTCCACCCGTAGTCGGGCCCCGGGGACGTGCACGGTGGCCGGTGGTGGCTCCACCCGGTAGGGGACGCCCGGATAGGCGGCCCCGACCTCCGGTGGCAGGTCCACCGGGCCGCGTTGTTCCGGCACCATGCCCTGGCCGGCGTGCGGTGTTCCCGTTCGCCCCAACACCTGCTCCTGCTCCATCATCCCAACTCTCCCCCGCAGGCGCCCGAACCCGGACCCTGTCGTCGCCCGCCCCTGCACCCCCCGGTGCAGCTCAGCCCGTCAGAAATGACCTGATGACCCATCGCTCGTTGCCGCCCGTCCCGTTTCGTGACCACGGTTCGTGCCTCCGGGCCGGCTCGCGTCCGGCTCGGCGCGTCGGCACCGTCCGGGGCCTTGTCCGGGAACTACCCTTCCCCGGATGACTGTCCCGCAGTCGGGTTCTCGAGCCAACGCTGGAACTGGCCGTAGTGGCCGCTCCACGGTGCGTCGCCGCCGATTGTCATGGCGGTAACCGCTCCGGCACACAATCCGACCATAGTTCACGCCCGTTCGCGGCCGAAAGTCCGTCAGAAAGTCGCCCGGGCAGCACAACTGGCCCCACCCGTCGACTCCCGTCACATCCGGCGCGGTACGGACTGTGGACAAGACCGCCCCTGCCGGTCCTTCATAGGGGGGCGCGAGGGGGGACACCCCCGGCCGCGGGGCCGGGAGGAAGCGCCAATCGGCAGGAGGTGCACCATCAGAATCCTGATCGCCGGCGGAGGCTGCGCCGGGATGGCCACCGCGCTGCACCTCCAGCGCGGCCTGCGGGAACGGCTGCGACGCGGCGAGGTCGAGATCACCGTCGTCGAGCCCCAGGCCTACTTCACCTACCACCCGCTGCTGGCCGAGGTCGCGGCTGGCTCGATCGACCCCCGGCACGTGGTCGTCCCGCTCCGCCGGGCCCTGCCGGACTGCCGGGTGCTGACCGCCCGGATCACCCGGATCGAACACGCCGCCCGCCGCGCCTTCGCCGACGCCGCGGGACCCGGAGAGGCCGCCGCGCCGATCGAACTCCCCTACGACGTCCTGGTGGTGGCGCCCGGCTCGGTCTCCCGGACGGCGCCGGTGCCCGGCCTGGCCGAACACGGCCGCGGCTTCTCCACCGTCGGCGAGGCCGTGGGCCTGCGCAACCACGTCCTGGAACAGCTCGACCTCGCCTCCGCCACCCGCGACCCGGCCCTGCGCCAGGCCGCGCTCACCTTCGTCTTCGTCGGCGCCGGGTACGCGGGCGTCGGCGCGCTCGCCGAACTGGAGGACATGGCCCGGACCGCGGTGCGCGGCTACCACAACGTCCGCCCCGAGGACCTGCGCTGGGTCCTGGTCGAGGCCACCGACCGGATCCTGGCCGAGGAGTCGCCGGAGCTGGCCGAGCACACCCTCGGCCAGCTCCGCGAACGCGGCGTCGACATCCGGTTGCGCACCACCCTGGCGTCCGCCGCGGACCGGGTCGTCGCCCTGTCCGACGGCAGCCGCTTCGGTGCCCGCACCCTGGTCTGGACGGCCGGGGTGCGGCCGGCCCCGCTGCTGCGCGACACCGACCTGCCGCTGGACACCCTCGGCCGGGTCCGCTGCCTCGCCACCCTGCAAGCCGTCGGCCCGGACGGACGCGCGCTGCCCGGCGTCTGGGCGGCCGGGGACTGCGCCGCCGTACCGGACCCCGACGCGGACGGGGCGCCCTGCGCGCCCAACGCCCAGCACGCCTTCGCCCAGGCCGAGCTGCTCGCCCGGAACATCGCGGTCGCCCTGGACGCCGGACCGCACGCCCCGGGCCTCGCCGAGTACCGGCCGGGCCACGCCGCCTGCTCGACCTCGCTGGGCCTGCGCCGGGCCGTCGCCCACACCCGGCGCGGCCGCCGGATCACCGGGCGGCGGGCCTGGTGGCTGCACCGGGCCCGGCACCTGCGGCGCCTGCCGAGCGCGGAGCGCCGGGTGCGGGTGCTGATGGACTGGGTGCTGGGCGGGCTGTTCTCCCGCGAGGTGGTCTCGCTGGGGGCGGCGGAGCATCCGCGTCCGGAGTTCGAGGCCGGGTCCGGGCCGCGGCCCGACGGCGGTCCGGACGCCCCGCGGTGAGCGCCCCGGTGCCCCGCGCCGGGGCGGAACGGGCGGCCACGCCGGGCGGGCGACTTCCGGAATCGGGCCCTTGCCTGACAGGATCAGCCCAACCTAGTCATTACCCCGTGTGCTGATGCGCACACAAAAAGTGATGATATGCCTGGAAATCGAGGAAGCGGCCGTCGTTTGAACCTCATGCGCTGGAGCGCCCGGCTCACCGGAGTCCCTTGGCGTGCCGCCCCGCCGACCGGGGCCGGCACCGACGAGGGCGCGCCCTCCGCCGACGGCGTCGTCGTCCCCGGCCCCCGCGACCCCACCAACCTGGCCACCGCCGCCGAACTCCTCGACCTGCACAAACCCCAGAACCTGCGCGAGGTCCTCAACCGGATCCCCGCCCCGGTGGCCGTCACCTACGGCCCGCTCCACCAGCTCGGCTACGCGAACCGCGCCTACCGCGAACTCTTCGGAGACCGCACCACCGGCCTGCCCGCCGGAGAAGCCCTCCCCGAACTCGGCACCATGGGCGTCCTGGCCCTGATGGACCAGGTCATCCGCGGCGGCCGCCCGCGCAGCGTCAAGGCCCGCTGCATCCTCGGCCTCACCGGCAACCGCTACTACAACGTCTCCTGCGTCCCGCTCGGCCCCGGGGACACCGGGGACACCGGGGACACCCCCACCGAGGGACCGCCCGCCGGCGTCCTGATCTTCGCCGCCGAGGTCACCGACCAGGTCCTCGCCGCCGCCCGGCTCCGCGAAGCCGAACGCCGCCAGCGCGAGGCCGCCGTCACCCTCCAGCGCAGCCTCCTCCCGCAGAAGCTCGACCAGCCGGCCGACCTGAGGGTCGCCGCCACCTACCAGCCCGGCGGCGCCGAGGCCGCCGTCGGCGGCGACTGGTACGACGTCATCGCCATCGACGGCGGCCGAACCGCCCTGGTCATCGGCGACGTGATGGGGCGAGGCCTGCGCGCCGCCGCCGTCATGGGCCAGCTGCGCACCGCCGTCCGCGCCTACGCCCGGCTCGACCTGCCCCCGCACGAGGTGATGCGCCTGCTCGACGGCCTCGCCATGGAGATCGACGCCAACCAGATCGCCACCTGCACGTACGCCGTCTGGGACCCGCAGCGCCGCACCCTCTCCTACGCCTCCGCCGGGCACCTCCCCATGCTGCTGCGCTGCCCCGACGGGACGGTCCTGCGCAGCGAGGAGCAGAACGGCCCGCCGCTCGGTACCGGCGACGGCCTCCACGTCTCGCACACCCTGCGCCTGCTGCCCGGGACCACCGGCGTCCTCTATACGGACGGCCTGGTCGAACGCCGCGACGAGGACATCGACGAGGGCCTCGACCTCCTCGCCCGCACCCTCACCGGCGCGGTCGGGGCCCCGGAGGTGATCTGCGCCCGCCTCCTGCGGGCGATGGGCGTGACCTCCGAGCACGACGACGACGTCGCCGTCCTGGCCTTCCACCTGCCGGCGGAGGAGGCGGAGGAGAAGGCGGAGGAAGAGGTGGCCGAAGAGAGCGCCACCGAGGCGGAACCGGCGCTTGACTCGGCCTTGCCCGAGGTCTAGTGTTCTTCGAGCTGCCTGGCAGGGAGCACCGGACACGCATTTGCGCGGACGGTCCCGCCGTAGCCAATCCTTTCGAAACACCACTTCCCGGTTCGGGCTGGGTCGCGTCTTGTCGCGGCTTGGTTCCTATTCGGCTTGTTCGTTTTATTGGATTGCGGTCGATTCGCTTTTCGGAGCAGGGATCGGCTAGAGTTTGAAACGTCGGACGGGGCGTCAAGCCGCAGAAGACACCAGCGAGTTGGATGAACGAAGCACCGGAAACGGAGCGGAAAACATCTGGTAAGCTGGGAACACGAAAGAACGAAGCGCCCGGAGGGCCCGCTGGAAGGCGGTCCGAAGGAAGTGTCCGTTCCTTGAGAACTCAACAGCGTGCCAAAAGTCAACGCCAGATATGTTGACATCCCCGGCCTCAGAATCTTCTGGGGTTGGAGATTCCTTTTGAAGTAAAACACTAGCGAGGACGCAGTGCGCGGGATCACCCTATTCCGGTGGTTGCCGTGCCGCTCAACGCGGGTGTCGACCGGCCCTCTTCAATGTGGGGCCGAGTAAACATTCACGGAGAGTTTGATCCTGGCTCAGGACGAACGCTGGCGGCGTGCTTAACACATGCAAGTCGAACGGTGAAGCCCTTCGGGGTGGATCAG